>JAUWGL010000057.1 GCA_030606465.1 Thermoplasmata archaeon
AGAAGAACAGATTTCCGATACGTTCTGACAAACTCATATTTCTGCAAACTCCTGTTAACAACTGCTGTGTTTAAAGCCTCAGTATCTGCGATCTTGTTATAAATCTTTGTAACATTACAAGAAAAATAGGTATGCAAAAAAAATATGATGTAGCTGTTGTAGGTGGCGGACCAATCGGCGGAAGTGTTGCAGAAAGAATAGCAGAAAAAAAATTTAAAGTAGCAATATTTGAACAAAACAAACAAGTAGGAGAGCCTTTGAAGTGTGCAGGGTTGGTAACACCCAGGGTTTTTGATTTCGTTGATTTTTCTGAGGAACTTGTCGTACAAAACAAGGTTAAAGGAGCAAATATTCATTCTCCATCTGGTTATACATTGACTATTGGGGGAGATAAAGTACATGCTTTTGTTATTGATCGTGTAAAATTTGATCAGGAAATCATAAACAACTCAAAGAAGAATGGTGCTGAGATTTTTTTAGGGAACAAGATTTTATCCGCTCAAAAACATGAACAGCATATTGAGTTGATAACATCACAAAAAACAGAGGTTGAATGTAGGCTTCTTATTGGTGCTGATGGTCCTTATTCGAAGATGAGAGACATATTTGCTTTGCCTAGGCCAATAGAGTTTCTTAGGGGTATGGGTGCAGAAATAACAGGCGCTAACCTTGATCCAGATTATGTAGAAATATTCGTCGGAAATAAAATAGCACCAGGTTTTTTCGCATGGATAATACCAACCAATGAACAAGGCACAAATGCAAGAATTGGTTTATGTATAAATCAGGATTCAGCATATCCTCCGAAACATTATTTTTCAAATTTTTTCAAAAATGGACATACTTCGCAATATCTTGAGAATATAGAGATAACTAATCATATAGGTGGTGTTGTACCGTTAGGTGCTCTGAGAAAAACATGTGCTTCAAATATGATGCTTGTAGGTGATGCAGCAGCACAGGTAAAACCTACTTCTGGAGGTGGCATATACACAGGGTTACTATGTGCTAAACATTGTTCATCTGTAGCTGTTGAAGCATTACAGAAAAACAATTTCACCTTACGGTTTTTAAAAAAGTATCATAAGCTTTGGTCAGTAGACATCGGCGTTGAGCTAAACATGGGGATGAAGTTCAGAAAAATTTTTAAAAACCTATCTGACAAACAAATGGATAAATACATAACAAAATTCCAAAACCCAAAAATCACAGAGATTATAACAAAACACGGGGACATCGATCATCCTTCCAAACTTGTGAAACCTTTGTTAAAAAAAGCACCATCTCTTTTGAAACTAATTCCTAACATAATCAAAGAATAAAAATCATTTGACAAACCTTTTTATCTGAATTCAGATGTTTCTTTATTTAGATCCTAGAGGCGGAGGAACATAATATTCCTCATCTTCATAACCAGTTGAATCTTCTTCAACAACTTGGCTTTTCTCCATCCTTCGCTTTCTTCTAATAATATAGATCGCTATGATCAGGATGATAGTGATAATAATGCTGATTATACATGGCATAAAAATACCAGTAATAAATAATGCTGAGAGGGTAATCTTACAAGAGACAATATCTGTTAAATTAAACTCTGACTCGTTGAAACTAATTTCGAGATACTTTCTCCCATCGCCTCTTGTTTTCACCTTTGCTTTATTTAACGGATCGCTAACCTCTAGAGACATGCCCTCCGGAAAGATTATTCTATAAGTAACATTATGGTTCTCGATGCCTGTAAAATTAAAACGCTGTCTTGGGATCTCAAATCTTGGTGGTAAAAACGCAAGATCAAATGAAACCGGATAGGAACAATGGGCATACGAGTTTATTTTAACAGCGTTGTCAGCATCCATCTTAGATATATCTCCATCCCATGCCTTTAAAGACTCATCAAATACATCTCTATTAAGCTGTCCTTTACCTCTGACATCTAAACTTGATAAAATATTTACTAACCGCTCTTCAAAAAGCTGTTTCTCATCTTTGAGGAAATCCGCTACATCATCTTCGCTGAACACGTCTTCTTCTACACATAATCTAAAAGCATCTGAATTCAAATAAGATAAAACAATTTTTTCAGGTAAACTGTACACTCCTGTAATATTTGTGACATTGTAATTCCGGTTCTCCTGTAAATACATCCCAAAGGTTAACTCTGTTTTTCCTGTTAAAAAACTAAGTAAATTTAAATCTGTACTTTTCACTTCGATTTCTATAACCGTATCTTTCTTTTCACTGGTGTAACTAACGGCATTGTCTGATTCAAACTCACCTGAAACAGAAACGTTTTCGTTCCATTTGTAGACATTTTCTCCGTCTAAATACATTTTTTCTGGTAGAAATAGAGTAACATTGTAATCATAACCAATATTGTTGAGGTTATCACCGAAATTAATGTCTTCTTCTGAGATGTTTGTTTCTGCACCAGCGTTTATTAAACCAAACATTGCTCTATTTGATATATCACATATTTTAAGATTTACATCATCATCTGTTAATACTGTTTTTAAAAGAGGTTCATTGTTCATGTTATCTGTTTCATACGGGACATCGCATTCTGTTGTTTTGTTATCCCAGTTTATTGTTAGATCCAATGTTTGGTTAAATGATGAGTTTTCTATTATATTTTTGATTTTTTCTTCCACGGGTTTCACAGTTTTTTCATAGGTATCGTCCCATGTGATTAACCCATTGTTTACAAATAATCTAAAACCATCAGCGGGCATATACTGTAAATTTCGTATAAAACTTGGGAGAACATCATAAACTAAAATATCAGCGCTTTCAATCAGAACATTAGTAGTTAAACTAGTATCGTCTACATCACGGGAGTCAAGTTTGAACTCTAAAGATATGTTATCTGATTCTAAATCATGCGTTGTTGGCTCGGTTTTATAAAGCTCGATTTCTGCTGTTTTTTGTGGTTGATCTCCAATTCCATTTAATACCTTCCATTCGACTCTATTCCAATATAATGTTCCAGTGTTTACATATTTATAACTCAAAGAGTCTCCTAGGTTGAAGACATAAGTATTATTCCACCCCGGGTCTGCTTGAAGATTAAACGAGTAATTTAAAATTGCTCCCATGTCAAGTACACCATTGATAAAATCATGGGCGTTTACTGTTTCATTCATTCCAAAAAACGCAGAAGTTAGATTAACATCAAATTCATCATAAAAAAGGCCATTTACATAAGTTGGTAATTCGTCTGTTACCGTAACATTTCCAAAAGTTTGTTTTATTTGATTTTTCAACATTCCTTTAAGAGCATATTTTATTATTGGCATCCTGCTAGGGTTAGTATCCGCAATTGATGATATTTCTTCACCTGTATAGCTAGTTTCTAATGCTTCCAAATATATTTTGCTAACATCTACTGTCACGCTTATCTTTAAATCAGTTGCACTTTTTAATTCAATATCAAAATCTGCTTCAACCTGGTTTTTAATGTCCTCTTCAGCATTTATAGGTATTGCAATAAAAAACAAGGAGATAATTAGCAGGACTATTGTTATGTTTATTAATCGATTTAAATGCATGACACCCACACCCGAGCTAAAAAATTAAACATATCTTCTTATAAAAACTTTCTTACATAAATTTATTAAACCTGTAATGTCAAGTAACATCGGTAACATTTTCTGAAAGATACAAATTCACAGGAATATCACTTATACCAGAGTTAAACCGTTCATTATTGTACCACTCCTGATATTCTCCAACAAATGTTGAAATATCTTCAAACACCTTATCAAGTCGAATATACTCCCCATTAAGTTCTTTCATCTCTGGTGTAACACCATACATCCCATCCATCCCCTGGCATTTACTGGGTAAAGAATAGGAAACGATTAATGTTTTAAGAAAATGTTACCGATGTCTGTTTACTTTACAGGACAGAAACATATTTAAAATCCAGGTGAATGCATATTTGCTACAAAACAATAAAAGCAAAGGTCTAAAATAATTTCGTTTTACGAATTTTTGGAACTCATTTGTTTTTGTTATTTTGCAAAAAAAAGTAAAGACTCCGTAGTCCAAGGAGGAAAAAACATATGAATGGAAAAGTAAAATGGTACAATGCAAGAAAAGGGTATGGATTCATTGAGGGTGAAGACGGAAAAGATGTCTTTGTTCACAGAACATCCCTGCCAGAAGGAATCTTCCTCAACGAGGGAGATAAAGTTGAATATGAAACAGAAGATTCAGAAAGAGGCCCTAAAGCTACAAATATTAAAAAAGTTTAAAACCTCTTAGAAAAATTAGTCTGTTAATTAGTATTTAGCTAGTACGGGGATATTAAAGCCCCCATTTCTTTTTATTTTAAAAATTTTTTATTTTAACTCATAGAACAATTTTTAATAGGAAAAAAATTCTTATATGAAACTTTGATAAGTTGCTCATGGAGCAAGGATAATATGAAAGCTTTTGTAACAGGTGGAGCGGGATTCATAGGAAGTCATCTTGTAGATAAACTAATTGAAAAAGGATACAAAGTCACAGTTTATGATAATTTAAGTTCTGGAAGAAAACAATTCCTTGAACAGCATACTAATAACAATAATTTCACATTTATTGAAGATGATTTATTAGATCTAGAACAGGTCAAAAAAGAAATCCGAGGTCATGATGTTGTTTTTCATATTGCTGCAAATCCTTTTGTTAGACTGGGGGAAAAACAGACCAGACTTGATCTGGAGCAGGGCATGATTGTAACCTACAACATTTTAGAATCAATGAGAGTAAATGGTATCAAAAAAATTGTTTTTTCATCTAGTAGTGTTGTCTATGGTGAAACAAATGAGCCATCGCTTCCTGAAAATTATGGACCGCTTCTTCCAATATCGCTTTATGGTGCGGGAAAGCTTGGATCCGAGGGGTTAATAACCGCGTTTTGTGGGACATTTGATTTTCAGACATGGATTTACAGGTTTGCAAATGTGGTTGGTAGCAGAGGTACACATGGTGTTATTGTTGATTTTATTGAAAAACTTAGGAAGAACCCAGGAGAGTTGGAGATACTTGGTGATGGTAAACAACAGAAACCCTATCTTTATGTGAGTGATTGTGTTGATGGTATTATTTTTGGTTTTGAAAAATCAAATGATATGATTAATTTGTTTAACCTTGGTTGTGACACGAATACAACTGTTAAAAGAATAGCAGAAATAGTAGTAAAAGAAATGAAATTAAGGGATGTGAAGTTTAAATATACAGGCGGGAAAAGAGGTTGGAAAGGTGATGTACCTCGTTTTCAACTAGATGCAAGTAAGCTTAACCAGCTTGGATGGAAAGCAACACTTACATCTGATGAAGCAGTGAGAAAGGCAACGCATGATTTATTAGAAGCTAACCTTTAAATTGAGTTTTTAAATACTAGTGCCAATGAACATATCTATAATTGGGGCAGGTTATGTAGGACTTGTCACGGGCATATGTTTTGCTAAGCTCGGTAATAACATTATATGTGTAGATGTTGATAGGGAAAAAGTTGAAAAAATCAATAAAGGAATCTCTCCAATATACGAAGCAGATTTAGATAATTTTTTGTCAAAATATAAGGATAAAATTAGTGCAACAGTTGATTATAAAACAGCATTAGAAAATACTGATGTTACATTTATTTGTGTAGGTACTCCATCTGAGAAAGATGGCAGCATAGATCTTTCATTTATTAAACAAGCGGCTATGGAAATAGGAAGACAGCTGAAAACGAAAGACGGATGGCATCTTGTAGTGGTGAAAAGTACAGTTCTTCCAGAGACAACTCAGGATGTTGTATTACCTCTTTTAGAAAAACATTCTGGAAAAAAGGCAGGACAGGATTTTGGATTGGCTATGAACCCAGAGTTTCTAAGAGAAGGAGCTGCTGTTAAAGATTTTCTTAAACCTGATAGAATTGTGATAGGTTCTTTTGATGAGAAAAGCAGAGACGTACTTAGAGATCTTTACAAGGATTTTTCATGTCCGATAGTTGAAACATCTCTTTCTGCTGCTGAGATGATAAAATATGCAAGCAATGCATTCCTTGCAACAAAGATATCCTTTGCAAACGAGATTGGAAAC
>JAUWGL010000048.1 GCA_030606465.1 Thermoplasmata archaeon
ATGCTATTGTTATGTCAAGTTGTGTACCATATTTAAGATGAACATTGCTAAGAGTTAGATCTGCGCTCCCACTACCTTCAATCTTTATAGAATTTTGAACTGTATCCCATTCAGCATAAAATCTTCCACCAGCCTGGAAACTAATACTACTAGCTGATATTGAAAATG
Organism: Thermoplasmata archaeon; assembly: GCA_030606465.1. Lineage (GTDB taxonomy): Archaea > Thermoplasmatota > E2 > DHVEG-1 > DHVEG-1 > JAUWGL01. Next base: position 169 of record JAUWGL010000048.1, read on the forward strand.
GAGCATATACAAAGTTAAGATTCGTTACTGTAAGAGGAACATTAGCATTTTGAACATTCAATTCAACATTATTATTAGACCAAGTAAGTGTTATTTTACCTGAGTTGCCATGTAAACTGAAATCTCCACTAGCAGTTATTGTTTCACCGTTTATTACAAACTGACAACTTCCAAGACTTATTGACCCGCTAACTTGTAGTTCAAGTTTGTTTTCAGCGACCAATACATAACCATTTGCATCAAGGTCAAGAGATCCAATTATTTTGATATTGGTAGAACCAGCCTTAACTTCAATGTCTTTGATTTTAAGATATGCACCATTTCCACCATCTACTTTCAACGCGTTTTGATCCCATGAAACATAGAAATGACCACCCGGAGCAAATTCAATTCTGTCAGCAATTACAATAAATGCGCCAGTGTCATAGTTGAAGCTAAGACCATTAACAGTTAGTTTTCCACCGATTGCAGTTAGTTCAACATATTTTTGAGTGGTATCCCAGTTTAATGCAATTGTTCCAGCTCCACCAAGGTTAAATGCCCCAGATACTGCGATCTCCTTTTGGTTAAAATGAAAAGTACAACCGAGATCAACAGTTCCTGAAACACTCATTTCAAACTTTTGATCTCCAACTTCTACATGTCCACCGGCATTTAGATCGATTACTCCATCGATTCTCACTTCAACCGTACTGGATTTGAAATAGAAATCTTCAAGGTAGAAGGCTACATCCCCATTTATCTTCAGTGTATTTCCTGATACAACAGAAACAGTTCCACTTGCTCCCAGATCGAGTTTTGTTAGTTCTAACCTTGGATTATCATTTCCAATTGTTAGTACAACTGAACTCATTGAGAAACCACCTGATATCGTCCCAGATGCAGAAAACGTGTCACCAAGGTGGATGTTTACATCACCGCTTCCTTTAAGATTTATATTACTTGAGGTAGCTTTTAGGGTTTGGTATTCAAAATAGAAATTATCAATTGTAGTCTGTCCGCTAACACCTAATTTCACAGAGTTTGAAGCACCCCAGAAAACATTAATTGTACCTTTGCTAGTTGGTTTAAAGGTTCCTCGTATTATTATTGCCTCTCCATTTATAACAAATGTACATTGACTTGGAATGGTCACAGTAAGTGTACCCTGCAGTTCAAGATGGGATTTATCAAGGATAAGTTTCCCACCAGCAGAAATATCCAAATGCCCTTGTATTTTAATTGATAGGCTACCATAATCAAAGTTTACACTTCCAACACCAAACGTTGTGCTACCTTGTACCTCAAGTGACTCAAGAGTTCCTTTTTTAACGCTGATACTACCGCTGCCTTCAAGATTTAGTGATCCAATTTGTAGATCTAAGCTTCCTACTCTAAGGTCAAAACTAGTCATTTTTATACTTGCACCTGCATTCACTGAAAAACCTTCGCCAATGACAATATTTGCAGTAGTTGCTCCTCCTAGTTCAAAAGAACCAGCACTAAGATGCAATCCTTCATAATCAAGTAAGATATCTGTACTTGTCAGTCTGGCGCTTGCACCAATTCCAACAGTTTTTGATGTTTCATCCCATAGGATCTCAGCATAGCCAGGGCCATAAAGATCTAAAGTGCCTATAGCCATGTTCAGATTGTTAAATAATAGGTTGAAATTCTTCATTTTTAGAAATGTTGTAGCACCAAGATTAGCCTCAACTTTGAATCTTGGAGTATCATCCCAACTAATAACAGCTGATCCTCCACCGGATACTCCAAGACTCAATGATTCAACACCCACCTCTAGGCTTCCATACTTTATAGTTACACCAACGCTTACCTCAACACCAGAGATATCATTGTTAACCGTGATGAAACCATTTTCAAAATCACTAAAGTCTATTTCAAGTTCTTCACCCGCCTGTGTAATTGAAAGCTGACCAGATAAATCAACAAATAGCTCTTCCTGTGAAATTGAAAATGCAAAGTTAATTCGTGTGTCACTTCTAATAACCTTAAACCATTTCTCTGTTAGATCCCATGATGCAATAACATTAATATCTTTTTCTGAGTCAACATGAAAGTTTATCACCTGTTCTTCACTCCAACCATAGTAATCAAGAGCGATGTTACCGGTGTCTGTTGTTTTAAGCTGAATTTGTCCCCCAATGGAGAGATCCCAGGATAAATCCACTGTATCTGGAAGATCTGTAATGTTTATCTTCCAAGTTGGATTTTTAAGATCATTGCAGATACCAATTTCAAGGTTTTCATAAGCCTGAGTTATATCAGCTCTTATGAAACCATCAGACAAACTAGGATCCCATTCTACATCAACACTCTTCGGCAGATTTTTCAAGTAAAAGTATAGCTTTTCATCACCCTGCGTATCCTCAGATTGGGCAAACAATATAATGTTATCAATCACCTCATCACTCCTAAACGTGATACTACCGCCACCAGCTGTAAGGGGCGTGGCATCAACATGGAACGCAAAATTCTGAATAGGATCAATAAGCACACCGACACTAGCGCTACCCTGAGCATTCTCCCTAGTGAAATACAGTTTCACAGCTGACTGACCGGAACCCTGGAATGCAATATCATAAAGCCATAAGCCATCAGCGGTTTTACCTCTACGATGAGTCAATGTTGAATCAATAAATGGATCATAATGAAGCGTAATAGTGGATTGAACAACAGGATTATTTACATCAGCAAAATTAGTAAACAATGAAAACTTATTTGCTCCACCAGAACCTGTAACTGAGGAACCAACCTCAGGATAAAGACCCCAGCTATCTTTCAAACCTCTTAAAAGAAGATATGGTCTAAATAAATGTTTAATACCAAAATCACCAGAAGGTTTTACTTCCCCTGCATCAGAATGATAACCAACACGAACACGTTTCTCATCCAGATCAAGATTAGGTATTTTATCAAGAGACATTTGTAAACAAACAGTGAAATCATCAGACTGACCAATAGCGCCACCGGAAAGAATTCTCACACTTGACAGAGTAGTAGTAAAAACAAACCATGGAATAGGGAAATCATTAAACTGAGATTTATCAATAGAAAGCTTAAACAGGTTAATACTGCCAACATATACATCATTAGAGCCATCATTGTTAACATCAATACTAACTGGTAAACTACCTGCTCTAACAGGTGTGTTCTTCTCAATGTCGTTGTAGTTCGTATATATTGAGACATCAAGATATTCATATAAATCAATAGCAGTAAACACATCTGCAAGACCACTAAGTATGAAGAAATCATCCATCTCAGTGAAATCTCTACCAATATCTGCATGGAGGATATCCTGACGCTTATTTCCTCGGCTATCCTTAACTTCTAATACAACCAGATAGACTTTATTAATATCGTAACTATGTGTGACTTGTTGTCCAGTTGCTTTTTCTCCATCGCCAAAGTACCATGTCCAACTTACAATCGAAGCACTTGAATCCAAGCTTGTGGATTGCGATCCGTCAAATGTTATTGACTGATATTTATCCCCGCTGTAGTAGCATCTGCCATATGGAACTAGTGTATCGCCCGGTTGATCTATGTATACAGGTGCGATATCCATAAGTTTGTTACCAGAGTTATCTTCCACTGTTAATGTGGCATAGTACTCTCCAGATCCAGTGTAGATATGTGTCGGTGTCTTTCCTGTTCCAGTGCTGCCGTCTCCGAAGTCCCATTGATATGAAACAGCACCTGTACTATCTGAGGCATCAAATTGAACAGGCACCCCTGCTTTCCCATAATATGGTCTGCCTGCATCAACCTTGAGATCTTTTTTAGTTGGAACAATGGGATCACAATCGAAATCGATTGTTTCTCCTTGATTCAAACCTAGATTCGCATTATGAGCAAGTAGATTACTATTGTCAGAGAAGAAAACATTGTAATTGTGATACTTTTCTATTTCTAGGTTGTATGTAGGTTCACGTTTGTATACTCTTTCAAGAGAGGTAACAGTAATTCCTTCTCCTAGACCTATTTTGTCACCAATTTTTAAATTACCTGCCTCAACCCATCTATCCTGGATATATAAAAGATGATTAGGAGTAATCCTAAGATCATCATTGATTACAAGATAATATTCTGTCATCTCCTTCAGGGTGTGATGAAATACTTTTATAACACGTGCGTTTTTCCACACCTTTGTTTTTTCATCAAAAGCCTTTACCAGCTCTTCAACTTTTACATCTTCAATGTTTTTATAGCGGCCATCAGACATCATAACTCTCGTACCCGCAAGGAAACAACTGTTATCATCATTTTTCACTGTACCGTTACCCGCCTGCTGTTCATCTCCTAAATCGTATGATCCATCAGACTGACCATCATCATTTACCTCCTCAAATACTGTCCCATATTGACTTGCAGTACCATCAGTGGTCTGTGAACCATCAGAACTGGAAGAGGTAACAGTTACGGTAACGGTAGATGTTGCAGTAGCAGTGGCACCATCATTATCCTTGACTTCTAGTTTAACCATGTAGGTTCCAGCAGCTGAATAGGTATAAGTAGTCGTAGACGTAGTCAACCAGCTAGAATCATAAATACCATCATTGTTGAAATCCCAACGATAACCAACAATGCCTCCGTCATGATCAAAGCTTCCTGATGCATGAAAAGTAATTGGACTATTTTCATATCCCGTATATGGCCCACCAGCATCAGCAGTTGGATGATCAACCTTGGAGGATACTGATATACTTACCGTTCCCCTATCATAGCCGCTATGACCATCACTAATTTCATAAACAAAACTATCCTGGCCATAATAATTATTTTGCGGAGTATATGTAATTTTTCTGGAGGATATACTAGCAATACCATGAGACGGAGAAATAGGAATTTTAACTATTGATAAGCTGTCACCATCATTGTCATAATCATTAGAAAGAACATAAATCGTTTTACTACTATCCTCATTAATACTAACACTATCATCCATAGCAACAGGAGCACTATTAGAAGGAGTAATGTCATCGTTAGGAGAAGAACCTGAAGTACCTGAATCACCAGAATCCAAACCAGTTCCGCTAACTCCAGAACTGGAACCATAACTGACACCGAGAAAAACAGCACTAGCAGTTATACCTACATTAAACACGCTTAATAACAAGCCTACAATTACTAAAACTACTATTGTTTTTTTCATATGTTTCATATATTTCTACCTCCCCACAATATTATAATAATTCCTAACTATTATGAGATTAATAAATTTTGCTATCTCTTTTATAGATAGTGTCAAAATAAGCACCTCCATATCTTAGACAACACTACATAAGATAAACACCAACCAAGAATAAACCGGTTGGTACTATGATATGTTCTTTATAATCCTCAATCTGTTCCTCAATCTGCTCATATGTTTCCTGAGTTTTATCCGTTGATGCTTTCACCCCCGAGTATACTGAAATAATTGCAGCAATAGAAACCCCTAGTAAAATAACAACTAACAATGTTCTAGTTTTTTTACGCCAAACGTTTCTAAAAGCTCTGCTTATTAATCCCATATTTATCGTTCCTTTAATTCTTTATTCCATAGTTGTTTTTTCGGTTTATATTCTTTATTCCCAATTCATTCCCAATTCCAAAAAATTATGCTGATTATCAATAAACCGTAAGACTCCGTTTCTTCAAAACGGAAATGTTGTTTCGGATCAATTTCATGGTCTTTATACCTGCCAATTATGTCTTCTACAGCCTTCCAATTGGTGTTTGTTTTTTTCATATTTTATTTCCTCCATTCGCCGAGCTTCGCCGGTGCTATGAAGGAAAAGAACTTTTTGAGCAAGAGAGAACAATAGACTTTTAGCAACCTATGGTTGCGACCACGAAGTGGTAAAAGTTTATGTTCTATCTCGCGTTGTTCTTTTACTATCACATTCACCAATAATTGGACTTAGAAAGTCCACTCGATCCAATGTTTAGAGACCTCATTTTTTAAAATGGGGTCATTGGATCGAAACCATCATTTGGTAATTGTTGAGATGAAATCAGAATATTCTTTTTTTTTGTTATATTTGTTCCATTTATTTTATTGTTTGTTATATTAAAATTTTATATTGCAGTCTTTGAAAAATTCTTTTTGAGAGTTTATAAAAAATTGAATATGTAATTATTATTAATTATATTCAATGCAATCTATAATACTATTTTTAATATCATTTATTACATGGTTTTAGGCTTCCACTTTTGATGGCCCATTTATACATCTTTTCGTTATGATCACCAATAAAAACTACTTCACCTATCCTATGTTTTTTTCTATTATTCCATTCAGTAAAAGATTTTTTTACGACATACTTTTTAAGACCTGACTTTGAGAGATATGCCAAGTTTTTCCCTGTTATATCTTTTAATTCTTTTTGACGTTGAAGTCTAAACATGGAGTAATTACTATTGTACATTTTAATCTTGCTATTAATCATTAAATATATATTATCCGTTACATCATCCAGGAAATTCCGGTCATGTGATACTAC
>JAUWGL010000069.1 GCA_030606465.1 Thermoplasmata archaeon
AATTATTGAATCTACATATGACTCAAAAAGATCAGCACCCATTCCTGCTACATCCCCAACGTTGTCACCTACCTGATCTGCTATAACTGCAGGATTTCTTGGGTCATCTTCAGGAATTCCTGCTTCTACTTTTCCAACAAGGTCAGCTCCAACATCTGCTGATTTTGTATAAATTCCACCACCAACACGGGCAAAAAGTGCAATTGATGATGCCCCAAATCCAAATCCAAATAAAATATTGGTTGTTTGCACAATGGTTGTTTGTGCATTTCCGAGATCTACATAGTTATAAAATAATAGAAATAATCCAAATACGCCAAGAACTCCAAGTCCTACAACACACATCCCCATAACAGCCCCACTTGAAAAAGCAATAGAGAGTCCTTTGCTAAGGCTTTTTTTTGTTCCTTCAGCAGTTCTTGCATTAGCCATTGTAGCCATACGCATACCTATGTTTCCAGCAACAGCTGAAAGTATTGCTCCGATGACAAATGCTAATGATGTTCCCCAATGAATATTACTATCTTCGATGAATGATGCTCCATATAGAAGTGCTGCAACGACTACTACAAATATAATCAGGACTTTGTATTCACTTTTTAAAAACGCCATTGCACCATCACGTATAGCACTGCTAAGTTCCTGCATCTTTTGGTTCCCCGGATCTTGTTTTTTAACGCTGAAAAATAGGGCTATAGCAAAAAGTAAAGCCACTATACCTCCAACTGGTACAATTAATGAAATATCAATATTCATTTTAATCTCTCACCCTGTTTTTATAGGAAGCAGTTGTCATTATTTAATAATTATGTTTTATATCAAATAGTCTTATTTTAGGGAATCGGGTACCTTTTGTAAAGATAAGAATATAAATTGTAAAAATAGATTTATATATAATAATAAGAATTAAGGTTAAAATTGGGGTTCTAGTACATGCAAATAAAATCCAATGAATAGATGTAAAAATAAACAAGTGTGAGATTGGAATCAAATGTTAGATAAACTTGGCAGGCTCATCGAAAAACAACCATGGTTAGTTATCGGAATAATACTCATGATAACCATAGGTTTCAGTACATTGGTACCCTTCTTAGACATGGGAACATCAACAGAAGATTTCATGCCAGATGATGAAATCGTTAAAGCAGATCAACGTGTCGCTGATTATTTTGGTGGAACCGATGAAATGCTAATGATTTATGTTGAAAAACAACAAGCAGATACTGCTGTCACCCCTGAAGCATTAAAGGAAGAATATTTTGTTATAAAAGAATTAGAAAAAATCGAGGAGGTAAAAGGATCTATTTGTGTAGCGAATCTTGTGAACATAATATGTCAAATGGAGTTTAATAAAACACTTCTTGAATGTTCAAACAATGAAATTGCTACTGCTTTCCAGGATTTGATGGTAGAAAAAAACTATGACGAAATAAAAATGATGACTGCAGATGATCCAAATGAAGAAGTAGATTATAACCCATACCCCCAAATATCGAAAGGAAAAACAATAGATAGCGTAGACATAAAGAATTACTACATACAAGAAATTGATGATAAAATACGTTTTTCAATTGAGGTATATGATCTCGCTAATTTTGAATCAAAATTGACTCCGCCGCATTCAAAAATGAATGTTATAGAATGGTACATAGATTTTAAAAACTTGATAACACCTGATGAAAGATTAGATATTGATTATAAAATCACAGCTCACATAGAACCAACAAATAAATTTTGGGAAATAGGAAAAGGACCTATTGAAAATCTTAAAGACATTATTGACTACATTAGAAATCGTGAGCTATTCAGATCATATAAAAAAGAGGCATATCTGTGGATACAGCCACCTGGTCAAGATATGTCTTTTCCAATTAAACTTGAAACAGGAAATGTAACTTTTAATGTTGCTGAAAACAGGGTAGAGATAGAGGTGGAAAAAGAAGAACTTGGTAACTTTGGTATTGCTCCTGAAATGTATGGTACAGGTCTTCCAGCTAGAATTGGTGTTTCCAAAGCAGGTTTTAGGTTTTATCAAATTCCTGGTTTAAAACTTCCTTGGTTGAGAGTGAATTTTGATGTCAGTTTTTTAAAAGAGTATTTTGAAAAAATACAAAATAGGCCAGTGTTAAGTGCTATTTCTGCAAAAATGTTGAGTAAAATTGGTGATTTTTCTTGGGAGGATTTTGATGAGTTGTTTGCTATGCTAGAAGAAGGCGGTTTTGCTGTTGAAACAATGTCTTTGAAGGATATGGAAACCTGGTGGGTGGTGACAGATGAATCGCCTGATACTGGTTTTGCAGATAATACCTATTTTATAAAACCATTTTTTATGGAGGAGTTGAAGAAAAGTGCTGTTGTATTTTTGTCAGAAGACTACACTGAAAATTCTGGTTCGAGTAGCACGTTAATAATGCTTTCGATAAATGAGACTGTTGGTCCAATGCAGACCGGGGAGGTTAGTAAAAAAATTGTTCAAGCAATGGAAAAATATGACTCAGAAAAAAATTATGTTTCAATGAAGGCTACGGGTATAGGAGTTGTTTCTTATCAGATAGATGAGTTAACTGTAGAGGCAAATATGATTATCGTGCCAGGTATTTTTATTGCAATTTGTGTTATATTGTTTGTAAATTTCAGGAAACTATCATATATGATTCTTCCTCTGGTTGGCCTGAGTATATCCATAGTTTGGCTTATTGGAACCATGGTGCTTCTTGGAATACGGTTCAATACAATGGCAGTAGCACTTGTCCCTCTTTTAATGGGCTTGGGTGTTGATTATTCAGTACATATGTTTCATAATTATCGTGCTGAACTTGAAAAAGGAAGAACACCAGGGGAAGCAATAACTGCCTCAATAAAAGATGTTGGTACAGCTATGTTTCTTGCTGCACTTACTACTATGATAGCGTTTCTGTCTTTTCTTACTGCTAGTATTCCTCCACTTAGAGATTTTGGTGTCTTATGTGCGATTGGGATTATGTACACATTCATAACAACAATTACGTTGCAGGCATCTGTTAGATATGTTTTAGATAGAAGAAAAAAAGTAGTGGATAAACTAAGATCAAAGAGTGATACTAATGTAAAAACCATGAGGAAAACATCAAAAATTGTTTACAAACATTCAGGGGTTATTCTAATTATAGCTTGTATTATGACTGTAATTATGGCTGTTGGTGCAACAAATGTTGAAACAGGTTTTGATATGGAGGATTTTTTGCCAGATGATAATCCTGCTATACAAATATGGTATGATGTTGAAAGGAATTTCCCGTTTTCAAGTCAGGATCAGGAATATATATTGATAGAAGGTAATGTTGCATCTGTAGATGCTCTTAAGGGGATTTCTGAAACATATGAAAACTTGAGGGATGATGAATTTGTTGCGGAGAAACCTGATGGAGATCTAAAAGTAACATCCGTGTTGTCTGTTATTCAGGATGCTGTTAGAGAAAATATTACTATTGCATCTGAGTTTAACCTTGATCAAAATGGGATACCTAAAAATGATCATGATGTAAAACGGCTTTTTGATTATTTATATAAAAGTAGTAATTATTGGTTAAAGATTAGAGAAGTATTACATCAGGAAGATGGCTCTTATGATGCTGCGGTGATAAGAGTTTATATTGATTTTTCTTCAAGTGATGAAAATTATGCTACCAAAACGAGGATTTTATATGACGATCTCAATGGAGATATAGCTGATTATGGAGATGCTACTGCTACTGTAACCGGGTCAACTTCATCTTCGTATTCGGTTACAAAGGGACTTACCGAGAGTCAGATTATGTCTACAGCTATTTCTATTATTATTGCAACATTGGTTCTCATAATTGCATATAGAAACCCGTTGCTGGGTTTGATTACTATTATACCTGTTGCAATATCAATTATTTGGATACTTGGATCAATATATTTCTTGGGTTATTCATTAAATGTTATGACGGTTATGGTTACATGTCTCACTATAGGAATTGGTATTGATTACTCTATTCATGCTACTGGAAGATTCAGACTTGTTGCAGATAAAACTGGTGATGCAGCTAAAGCCATGTCTGAAACAGTCGGGCATACCGGGGGGGCATTGTTGATTGCTGCTATGAGTACAATAGCAGGTTTCGGCATGCTTATTTTTGCACCTATACCACCAGAGCAACAGTTTGGTGTGATAATGTGCTTGACTATACTTTATGCGTTTTTAACATCGATATTTATTCTCCCACCAATTATAATGAAATGGGGAAAATGGCGTAAAAAAAGGAAAGGATATATTATATCTCCAAAAAAACCTGAATAAAATAGTAGGATCCGGTTAACAGCTTTTTGGTAAAATTATATGACGTTTTTTACCTATTTTTTATACCAAATATTTATTTATCAGGCTTAGTTACGGGATACGTTATCCATTATATTATTATATGAGGTGTTAATGTGTCTAATACGTTAGTAAGTGAGATGAAGCCAATGGATGAGAAAAAACAAAGAATTTGGAAATCTGTAGATGGTAATACTGCTGCTGCACATGTTGCCTATGCTTTTAGTGATGTTGCAGCGATTTATCCTATAACTCCATCTTCTCCAATGGGAGAAGTAGTTGATGCATGGTCAGCACAAGGACGAAAAAACATTTTTGGTCAAACATTAAAGGTTCAAGAGATGCAATCAGAGGGAGGTGCAGCTGGAGCAGCACATGGTGTTCTCAGTACTGGTGCTTTTACCACTACGTTTACTGCATCACAAGGATTACTTCTTATGATCCCTAATATGTATAAGATTTCTGGTGAACTCATGCCCGCTGTTTTTCATGTTTCAGCTCGTGCGATTGCTGGGCAGGCATTATCGATTTTCGGCGATCATCAGGATGTTATGGCTGCCAGAGCTACTGGTTTTGCAATGATAGCATCTGGTTCTCTTCAAGAAATCATGGATCTTGGTTTAGTCGCTCATCTTTCCACGATACGCGCCAGTATTCCTTTTATTTCCTTCTTCGATGGATTCCGATCATCTCATGAAATTCAGAAGATAGAAATGTTGGATTACAATGATATCCCACCACTAGTAGACTGGGAAGCCGTTAAAAAACATCGAGAGAGAGCTTTGAATCCTGAGAAACCACATCTGCGTGGAACCGCTCAAAACCCGGACATCTATTTCCAAGTTAATGAAGCAGCCAACAAATACTACCAAGCTATTCCTAAGATTGTTGAAGAAGAAATGGAAAAAGTAAGTAAATTGACTGGTAGATCTTATCATCTTTTTGACTACGTTGGAGCCCCATATGCTGATCGCATTATTATTATGATGGGATCTGGTGCAGAAGCAGCAGAAGAAGCAGTAGAATATTTAAACAAAAGAGGAGAAAAAATAGGTTTAATCAAAGTAAGATTGTATAGACCTTTCTCAGTTTCTCATTTTCTTTCTGCTGTTCCTGAAACGGTAAAAAGTATTGCAGTTCTTGATAGAACAAAAGAGAATGGTGCATATGGTGAACCATTATATCTTGATGTTTCTGCAGTTTTTCAACATCAAAAGAAGGATGTGACTATTGTTGGTGGTCGTTATGGTCTTGGTTCGAAGGATTTTACACCATCTATG
>JAUWGL010000157.1 GCA_030606465.1 Thermoplasmata archaeon
ACGATATATATTCTGTGCAAGTGTTTTTTTATCATAGGTATAAATTTCATCGACATCTAGTAGTGCACGAACCCCATTTTCTTTGTTGGAAAGTATTACGGTATCTCCTTCTTTGATATCATCTCCATTAAAATCTAGAAGAATTGGTATGGTCCAAGGCGTGTCATCTTCAAGTCTTTTATCATTGATTACGTTTTCAAGATCGTTGTAGCATAAAAAGCCTTCTAATGGCGAGAATACCCCTTTTGCTATGTTTAGTATATCTTCTGAGAGATTTGTGTTCACTTCGAATTCTGGGATTTCCGCTATCTGTGTTTGATCTTTTTTTATGTATCGGTTTATTAATTTTCCACCGTGTGGTTTTGGCATAGTTTATTCCCCTTAGTCAAGGTATCCTAGTGCTCGCAGTCTTTCTTTGACTTTTTCTTCGTCTTCTTTGCTGAATGCTTCTCCCCCTTCTTCATCCATGCCTGATATAACCTCCCTTAGGACATAGGTTACATAGGATGAAAGTGAGTGGAATCCTGTTCCTGCTATTCGTTTTTTTATTTTTTCTGCTAGTGGTGTTGGTATTGATATTGTTGTGTATTTTTTTTCATTTTTTTTTTCTTTCATATTAATCACCTAATTATATGTAGTTATACTTAACTACATTTAATTATATATAATTACAACATCTTATTTAAACATTTTGAAAAAAAGAAATAAGGGTAACACTATTACTAAACAGCACATCAGGTGAATAAGGTGAAAATGAAGGATATAAAAATAGCAATACTTCGAATAGAAGGCACAAACTGTGAACAAGAATCATATGATGCATTCAAAAGATTGGGAGCAAAACCTGAGTTTGTCCATTTAAAACAACTATTACATATAGACTGTGACGAGAATGAAAAAAGAAATATCTCAGATTATCAATGCATAATGATACCTGGAGGTTTTTCAGCGGGCGACTATATCAGGGCAGGAGCTATTTTTGCTGCAAGGATTAAAAGTAAACTACAAAAGGACTTAGAAAACTATGTAAAACAAGAATACCCGATACTTGGAGTATGTAATGGTTTTCAAGTAGTAACAGAGCTAGGACTGTTACCCGGGATAAGCGAAATTGTTAGCCCTATACCTAAAGCATGTTTAAACATAAACGACTCCGATAGATTTGAATGCAGACCAACATTGCTCAAACATGAAAACAATGGAAAATGTGTTGTTACATCTAAAATTCCAAAAAACGATATCAGACTTATACCTAGTGCCCATGCAGAGGGAAAATTGTTGTTTCCTACAGATAAACAAGAAAAATATCTAAAAAAATTAGAAGAAAATGATCAAATAGTTTTCAGATATGTTGATCCTGATGGTAACTATGCGGGTTACCCGTGGAATCCAAATGGATCCATTTCAAATATCGCTGGGATTTGTAACAATATTGGAAATGTTTTTGGGATGATGCCTCACCCAGAACGATCGTTTTATAAACATCAACATCCAGAGTGGACAAGATCTGGACTGAATAATAACTATGGTGATGGTAGAGCTATTTTTGAATCTACATTAGATTACATCTGTAAAAGGTTCTAATTATGCCGAGAGTTGTAACTTGTCTTTTGGTTAATGATGATGGGGATTTGTTAATTTTAAAGAGGAGTAACAGGGTTAGAACTTATAAGGGTCTTTGGGGTGGTGTCGCAGGTTATATAGAGGAAAATGAGGAGCCATATGATACTGCTTTGAAGGAAATACGTGAAGAAGCTAGTTTAGAAAAAGAGGATGTATCTCTTGTTAAGCAATTAGAGGTAGTCAGGTTTACAGATTTTTATGAAGGAGTAAGGTATGATTGGGAGGTTTTTCCTTTTTTGTTTAGAACTGGAAAAAAAAGTAAAATACATATAGACTGGGAACATACTGATTACAGGTGGATCACGCTTACCGAAATTGGAAAAGTAGACACGGTTCCCCATTTCAAAGATATTGTATTCAGAGTTTTATTGTGAAAAGTTTGGATGGGGAAGCGTGGAGGTGGTGAGGAGAGATAGGAAAAAAAACTAGGATAACTCCCCCATCCTACAATAATATAATATGCTTGCAAGTATATAAATGTTTTTATATTAAACTAGGATAAATAAGATTTGTGGTGATTTAATACAAAAAAAATCATTAATTCCTATCTAACTTATCCAACATATTCTCAATCTGAGAAAAAGTATGTTCAACAGAACCAGATGAATCAATAATATGCCAATTTTTTACCAACATAAGTGCTTTCTTCCTGATTTTTACAAGTTCATCAAATGTTTCAAATATCTCCTGTTCATCACGATTTTCAAAACGTTTAAGAACCTTCTCAGGAGGCGCATCAAGAAAAAACATGTATTCTGATGTTGGAACAAAACCATAAAAAAACCTGTACCCTATTCTAGCAAGCCTACCTGGAAGATAAGCAGTTCCAACCAAATAACGAACCATAATAAGAGTATCAATATCCTTCATACAACAATATTTTTTAACTTAAGTTCGCCACTTTCTCATTTTATTCGCATCTGAAAAACTGGCATAATCTAATTTGACAGTTAGGTTGTTACCACCTCATTTTTAGTGTTTTATCCCTCCATTTAT
>JAUWGL010000070.1 GCA_030606465.1 Thermoplasmata archaeon
CCGAAGATATCGATACTAGTAAATCCAAGAGATTTCAACATCCATGTCAGCTCGGATGGAACATAATATCGTTCATTACACTGAAGTTCTTTTTTCTCTCCATCATCATCAACAAAAGTAGTTATATTATGTTCTCTGAAAGTCATTAAATCAAAATTGTTTTCAGAGTATTCTGCACCCTCTTCCTTTTTTTTAGATTCCCGGAAATCTTTTACAGAGTGAAAAAGAGGAAAAAGTCCATTAAGAGTTGTAAATATTAATTTACTGTTTTTTGGTTTTAAGGCATTAGAAGCATTTTCTAATATTTGGAAATTCATCTCATCATTTTCCATCAAAGGAAATGCTCCTTCACATAACATAAGGACTAAATCAAACTCAGATTTATATGGTAAACTTCGTGCATCTTGTTTTTCAAAAATAACTCTGACATTTTTTTTCTTTGCATTTTCTTTTGCTTTTTGAAGCATTGAATCAGAAAGATCTAATCCATTAACATGGTATCCGCGTTTTGCTAGCTCAATAGAATGTCTGCCTGTTCCACAACCGATATCAAGTATTTTCAGACCCTTATTGAAACCAATTTCTTTTTCGATGAAATCACATTCACCAAGCGTTCCGTTTATAAATGGTTCTTTTTCATATTTATTAGCATAATTTTCAAATAATGCTTCATACCATTGTTTCATTTATTAAATTCTCCTTATTAGCATGTTTAAATTTGATACTGTTACTTAGAATTATGCAGATAAATGTATCCAATAAAGCTTCTCAAATCATAATTTGTACTCAATTTTTATCTGTAAACATTATCATGTTAAAAATTATCACGGACCTGGCGGGATTCGAACCCGCGATCTGCAGCTTAGGAGGCTGCCGCCCAATCCAGGCTAGGCTACAGGCCCAAATAATAACAAAAGAAATAACGCCTTGTTTTTTAAAACCTTTCAGAAAAATATCATTAATTATAATTAACAAATTTTAAATATTAACTGCTAAATATATTATTTATGATTAGAAAAATGAGAAAACTATTTGCTATATCAATTATTGTTTTACTTATTTGCCTTAGTATTCCTAATCTATCTGGAAGAAAAGCTATTCAAAGTAGTACATCTATTTTAGAAAATCCAGATCTTTTTACTGAAGATATTCTATTTAATTTAAAAATTAGAACAATGATGAGACTTGCTCATTTGGAATCTCTTTCAACTGGTATCATAAAAAATAACTCTCTTGTTTGGTATAATGGCTATGGTTTTTCTGATAGATTATTATTACAGAGAGCCTCTAAGGATACAATGTATATGGCTGGGTCGATTTCTAAAGTTATTACTGCTACGGCTTTAATGCAGCTTTATGAGGATGAATCATATGATTTTGATTTAGATGACAACGTTAGTGAATGGCTTCCTTTTGATTTTAAAAATCCAAATTTTCCTAATATAAATATTACGTTCCGTATGCTTCTTGCACATCAGTCAAGCCTTCATGATCATGATAAAATTAGTGAGTTAGCATACCTATTTAGTAATCATCCTTATTCATATACAAAAGAGCTTTTACTTCCCAATGGGGGTGATTATCATCCTGAATACTGGGGTGATTATCTACCAGGAGCTGGAGCAAATTATTCAAATCTGGGTTTTACGCTGTTAGGATATATTATTGAAAGAATGACAGATCAATCTTTTGAACAGTATTGCAATGATAATATATTTAAACCACTGGGAATGAAAAATACGAGTTTTAATACAAGTAATCTTGATAAATCTAATCTAGCAGCACCTTATTTTTGGTTTGGCGGTATATATATTCGTATGCCAAAATCTGATTTTATTTTTTATGATCCATGTGGCGGTCTGTATACTACTGTTGAGGATTTATCTCATATTTTAATTGCTCATCTTAATGGTGGAGTATATAATAACGTAAGAATTCTTAATAATTCAACATTAGACTTGATGCACACTGTACAATATCCAAAAAGCAGTCCTTACTATAACTTACGTTTTGGACTTGGATGGTTAATATGGCCAGATATTAACAATGAACCTTACTACATGGGACATGGCGGTGATCTCATTTTTTACCATGCAATGATGCTAACACGTGTTTCTGATAACATCAGCATAATTTATTTTTACAATTCAGCCGCTCCAATAAAAATCTTATTCCCAATTATATCATCAATAATAAGGGCAAAAGCAATGGGACAGATTAATAAATTATTGTTTGAAAAAGCAGAAGATTTTAAATAAACAGTAAAAAAACAAGTCTATGATTCTTTATATTCCAAGCTAAATGATGCTGACGTTGAATCAGATATTTCCGTGGCTTGTTGCCTTAACTCACTAAGTCTTATAGTTTCAAATTCAACATCTTTTGATTTTAACAACGTACTAATACCAGGGACATGACCATCACCAACTACTGCTATCACTTTTTCATACTCTTCATCGGCTTTCTCCAGCTGATTAACCATATGTTGATTTCTATCATCAATCAAAACACGTTTAATAGTGGGAAATTTATCTCCGATTTGTTCAATATACTCATCAAAATTGTTTTCAAACCGGTTTAGCTCTTTTTCCACATGTTTTTTACTGATAAAAAAACCAGTGAAACCAGCGAGCATTAGCTTTATTTTCTCAGAGAATCTCATGGATTTCAACATTTTTGAAAACATGTATTGTGCGTTCATATCAATAAAAGCAACGGGAAGCTGATGATTTTGAGCATAATTAATGGCAGTCATCATTTCATCTCCTGCTTCCACACCGTATTCTTTTGCCATGCTATCCTGAAATCTAGCAAGCATTCTGTAAATAATCGGAGTATGCTTCCTTGCCTCATGATAAGCCTCAGGGTCAGTATTTTTCATAAGCAATGCTTTATATCTTTGTTTATCAAGCTCTACACAAACAATTTCTGGCTGCCTCTCATCAAAAACTTTTAGGATACCCTGTGTAAGATTAAAAACATGTCCTGTTCCAATTAAAGTAATCATTTTATTTTTCCTAATATCTATAATGTTCTGGTTTGTAAGGCCCTTCTGTTTTAACACCAATATAGTCTGCCTGTTTCTGTGATAGTTTTGTGAGCTTAACACCAAGTTTTTCAAGATGCAACTTTGCTACTTCCTCATCAAGTATCTTTGGAAGCATATACACACCAATATCATGATCCTTGCTCCAAAGCTCTATTTGTGCCAAGCATTGATTTGTAAAACTGGTGCTCATCACAAAACTTGGATGACCAGTTGCACAACCAAGGTTTACAAGTCGTCCTTCAGCCAGCATGAATATTTCATGACCATCTGGGAAGAGATATTTATCCACCTGGGGTTTAATATTCAATTTTTTAACACCTGGTATTTTTTCAAGATCAGAAATCTGTATTTCATTGTCAAAATGACCAATGTTACAAACAATAGATTGATCCTTCATATGCTTCATATGCTCAGCAGTAATCACTTCACAATTCCCAGTTGCTGTAACAAAAATATTTGCTTCATCTAAACTATCTTCAATGGTTTTAACCTCATAACCTTCCATAACTGCCTGAAGTGCACAAATCGGATCAACCTCTGTAACAATCACTCTTGCACCAAAACCATGCATACTCTGAGCACAACCCTTTCCAACATCACCATAACCACAGACCACGACTGTTTTACCAGCAACCATGACATCAGTTGCACGTTTTATCCCATCAGCAAGACTCTCACGACAACCATACAAGTTATCAAACTTTGACTTAGTAACACTATCATTAACATTAAACGCTGGAAACAAAAGCGTATTGTTTTCCATCATCTGATACAAACGATGAACACCAGTAGTTGTCTCCTCTGATACACCCTTAACATCTTTGGAAATCCTATGCCAACGCTCTGGATCCTTATTGTATATCCCTTTCAGACAACTCATTAACTCCTGGTAATCCTCACCCTCATCACTATAATCCTTATCAAAAAGATCAGGGTTGCTTTCCACCTCAAATCCTTTATGAACCATCAATGTTGCATCTCCACCATCATCAACAAGAAGATGAGGCCCCTTACCATCGCCGAAATCTAAAGCATTCTGAGCACACCACCAATACTCTTTAAGATTCTCGCCTTTCCAAGCAAAAACAGGAACACCACGCTTTGCGATAGCAGCAGCTGCATGATCCTGAGTTGAAAAAATATTACAACTCGCCCAACGAACATTACCACCAAGCTCAAGCAAAGTCTCAATAAGAACACCAGTCTGAATAGTCATATGTAAACTACCCATAACCCTAGCATCCTTCAAAGGCTTCTTAGGCCCATATTTCTCCCTAATTGCCATAAGACCCGGCATTTCTTTTTCTGCAATGTCAAGTTCTTTTCTACCAAAATCAGCAAGGCCGATGTCTTTTACTTTATATTCTTCTGTTTTTGCTACCATCATTCCAACACCTATTTTAATATTAGTTTAGCATCAACAACACATAAATCATCCCCGTATACAAATACAGGGTTTAAATCCATCTGGTCAACATGTTCATCTAGTTCTTGACCAATTTTAGAAACCTTTAATAGAAGATCAACTACTAATTGTTTATCAGCTGGTATGTTTCTAAAACCCTCCAATAATTGTTTTCCTTTTATTTCATCTATCATCTGCTCAGCATCATACCTATCAATTGGAACAACACGAAATGTTACATCTTTATACAGCTCAGTGTAAACACCGCCTATTCCACACATAATACTTAGTCCAAATGTTGGATCCTGAACCAGGCCAACAATGATTTCAACACCTTTTTCTTCCATTTGGTCAACAAGAAAGTCTTCTTTTGGAAATTTTTCTTTAAACTCTTTAAAAATTGTTTTTAGTTCATCTATGTCTTTAATATCTAATTTTACTCCACCAACATCAGTCTTATGTAGAATCTTACTAGAACAAACCTTCAACGCCACAGGAAACTTTAAACCCAGGTTTTCTAAATCCTCAAGTTTGTTTACCACCTTATAATTCGTAGTTCTTATACCAAAAGATCTCATCAGATCCTTAACTTCGTTTTCAGCAAGAGGTCCTTTTCTCTCAATGAGTTTTTTTATGTCTTGGTTCATAATCATTCCTTTTTCCTTTCATCAACAACACGTTTTGCTTTTAACCCTGCTTGTGGGATGCCGTTAGGTGGTAAAACTGTTACCCTTGGTGTAAACAAAATAACTGATTTAATATCAGCCTGCAACGTCTTTTCAAGATTCTTTGACTCAACCTGACTTGATTGTTTTTTACTTTCCACCTCTACAGTTAGTTGGTCAACACCATTTTCATCAGTTGAAAGAACCATACGCCAGTTACCACCAACAACTGGGTTTTTCATCAAGACAGACTCAATTTGACCTGGATAAATGTTTGTACCACGGATAATAATCATATCATCAGATCGACCCTTGATCGTGGTATGTTTAACATGTGTACGTCCACATTCACAAACTTCTTGGTCATATATTTTAGCAATATCTCGTGTCCTATAACGTAGGAGGGGCATACCTTCTTTGGTAATTGTTGTAAGAACAATTTCACCTTCTTCTTCAGGCTCTAC
>JAUWGL010000087.1 GCA_030606465.1 Thermoplasmata archaeon
ACTGGTTATGATGTAATGGATCCATCTAATCTGTATGAGTATAGCTATTCTCGTTCTGATGATGTTATTACTACTCTTGAAATGGAGCGTTTGATAGGCTCATCAGGCCCTACAGGTGGTGAGATTATTCGTCCATCAAATAAGGAGAAACCAGAAAGTATCACCTTTATTCTTTGTGTTGGATCACGTGATGAAACAGAATGCAGTTGGTGTTGTCGTATAGGATGTATGAGTGCACTTAAACAAGTTTATCTTTTAAAAGAAAAACTTGGTGATGAGGTTGAAATGAATGTTTGCTATACTGATATTCGTAGTTTTGGTAAAGGATATGAAGAGTTTTATCGGAAGATTCGTGGTATGAACACCAACTTTTTCCGAGGCCGTCCGTCTGAAGTTAGAAATGCTGGAGATCATCTGACTGTTGATATTTTTGATACAACTACTAACAAACTCTTTGAGATTAGTACTGAGCTTGTAGTTTTAGTTCCAGCTATTGTTCCACGTGCTGATGCAGGTGAGTTTGCTCGTATCCTCCATGTATCTCAGAGTGGTGATGGATTCTTTTTGGAGGCTCATCCGAAACTTCGACCTATGGATACGTTTACCGGTGGTATTTTTATTGCAGGTTGCTGTCAGGGTCCAAAGGACATCCAGGATAGTGTTGCTCAGGCTAGTGGTGCAGCTGCTCGGGCGGCAAATATTTTGTCTAAAAAAGAGCTTGAAGCTGAGCCTTTGGTTTCTTGTGTTGATGAGGATTTGTGTTCTGGTTGTGCCACGTGTATATCTGTTTGTGCTTATAGTGCTATAGATCTTGTTAAAGAAGATGATGGAAAATCACATGCAAAAGTAAACGAAGCTCTTTGTATGGGCTGTGGTGCATGTGTTGGTTCATGTCCTTCTGGTGCAATGCAACAGCGTGGTTTCAAAGATAAACAACTTCTTCCAATGGTTGATGAAATAATTTGAATCATAGTAATACATTTCAGATTTTTTGTTGATCTGGGGGGGAGGTAGAGATGGTTAAAGAAAATGAACAAATTGGTTTTGGAATTTTATCACTTGTTTTAAGTATTATACCTTTTTTCCTAATCTGGTTAGATGTATTCGATTTTTTTCCACATATTTTTTTCTATATACTTTTAGATCTTCCATTAGTATTGTTAGCAATGATTCTGGGGCTTATGGCTTATTGGGGGGCACATAAAGATAAATATCTAGGATTAGCTGGTATTATAATTAGTGTATTGTTCATACCAATTGGGCTCATATTTTCTATCTAAACAGTACTTCGGAAGGTAAGATCTAGTCAATTATTTTTACAAAATGACAGCAACCCTCATATGGAGAACAATTTTTATAGACATTGTTCAAAATGTATGATTGGAGTAGTTTTGTTGCTATGGACTCCAAATTGGTTTACCAAGTGGCAATATAGTTTTACCGGTCATATTGTTTAGAAGAATGGCCATTGCTGTATAAAATGATGAAACAGAGGTGCAGAGTAAAAATACTCCCGCTGGAAATGCTGTAATACCATAGAGGTAATGTGGAATCAATGCGATTACTGCTAGATCAACAAATATCAATATAATAAACAACATTTTATTTGTTATCAAAGAAGCAGTTGTGGCAATTAAGCTGAAAACAAGTATTGCAATTAAACCAAATCCATAATGTGCAATGTCAAATTCAACACCTGCAAATATTGTGATAAACAACGTAAGTGCTATTGCATACATGGTCATAGAATATGTTGTAAAAACTGTTGCACCAAATATATTGTTACGTTTAAATTCTATAGTACCTGCAATCAGTTGTGCTGTTGCACCAAAGAAAAGAACCCAGGGGATCATAAGAGACTTAGCTGCAGAGGATACAAGACCTAGATCAGTTGATGCGAGAACAAGAGTTGCAACTGCGAGCCCTATTAAACCTAAAGGAGCAGGATCAGCAGCATGCATAGGTAGTTTCGTTACTGTTGTTTCAGATTTTACAATGTTTTTCTTAGTCATATAGATCACAGATTTCTCCGGATATAATAATTTATTACTAAAACTTTGTCTTTTTTTAATAACTAGAGATTATATCCAATGATTAGAGTTTGTTAGATAATAGTCATATCTAGCTGGTTTTGGGACTATTATTTTATTAAGTAAGAGTTGATTAGGTTTTGAGGAGATTGGGATGAAAAAACAACTCGCAATATATGGAATAACTGTTCTGTTGTTAGTTGTTGGTTTTAGTGGTTGTATCAATCAAGAAAGTGATAGAGGAACAATAGATCAAAATGGGGGCGAATCATTTGATTTTACGTTTAAAAGTGAGGAGGCGAGATTTGGTTTTCTTGGGACTTATCCTGATTATAAAAACGAGTTTGATTATGAGGATATGGCTAAAATTGGTGTAGGATGGATTAGGATTATCTGGGCTGATGCAGCTTTTGTGTGGGGTAATATCGAAAAAACACCTGGTACGTACGACTTTAGCATACAAGATGAGTTTGTTAAAAAGATGCAGAGTTATGGTTTCAATATTTTCCCAGTGATATGGCCTTATGCTCAATGGGATCAGCAGAATTGCTATAATGAATCATGTTTGGTGAATAAAGATGATGTGTTTATGAATCAGCTTGGTATTTCTCGTTGTAATCCTTGTGATGAAACTGTTTATCTGAATTTTATTAGGGCAATGGTTGAACGTTACGATGATGATAGTGTGGACGATATGCCTGGTTTAGAATATCCTATAAAATATTATGAGTTTGTCAATGAGCCTTTTCTTAATATCGGTGTTGAGGAAAAAAAAGATGCAACAGAGATGCACTACAAGGGTACACCTGAAGAGTTTGTTGAACTTATGAATATGACCTATGATGCTATGAAGGAAGCCTATGCTGATGTTGTGGTTGTACATGCTGGTATCAATAGTTTAGATTATGATTATATTACATTTGACTTTTGGAAAGTTGTATATGGTCAAAAAGCCAAGTTTGATGTTGCAAATGTACATTCAATTAATCAGGGTAGTTATAGTCTTTTTTCAGCTGATCTCATAGATTTTTTAGATGATTATTATTTAGATGTTCCTTCTTTTTGGATTGGCGAGGTTGAAATTGCAGGTCAAGATGATTATTATGATGAGGATAAACAAGCTATAGATCTTGTTAAAGGTTATGTTCGTGCTTTTGCAAATGGTGCAGAGAAAATAATTTACAACATCTGGTATGACCCTGGTAGTAGTGAGAAATTCATGAATGCTGCAGTGATTAGAGTGGATCGTACTGAAAAACCATTGTATTATGCTTTTAAAACAATGATAGGTAAAATTGATTTTTTTACATCTGTTGAGAAACTGGATGAGGGTTTGTTTAAATTTATTGTTAATAACACGATGGTTTATGTTTTATGGGATATTGATTCTTTACCAGATGAAATAACAGGTGAGGTTAAAGTAACTGATATGCTTGGAACTGAAAAAATAGTAGATGCAGATGTGATTGAATTAACTAAAAAACCAATATTTATTGAGTTTCTTTAATATCAATGTCATACCTAGCAGGTTTTAAATTTTAATCAGGATACAGTGATTAGAGGCTAAGATTCGCATTACTTTTTATGATTGGAGTCGACAGTCTCCAAAAACGATGACATTTGCCTATTTTTTCTATTGGTTTTATATAATATAACAAACATTTATAACATCTGCCGGATACATCAAAGGGGTGACATTTCAAAAATGAAATTATTTAAAAAAATCTTGGTTTGTGCTGTTGTTTTTTTAATGTTTTCCTGCTATGGCGAGAGTTTGTCTGTAGACGATCAAAGATTTACTGAGAAATCTAATGTTTCATCTTTATTGGAGGGCGGGCACCTTGAATTGCGTGACGGAGTCAAAATTTTATTTATAAATGGTACATATTATGAGATGGGATATCAACATGGTTTTCTTTTAAAGAGTGAAATCCATGAGAACGTACGTGCGCTTATTCAACGTACAGAAGAAGTATCCTCCTATGAAACTTTACTTAATATATGGAACACTATCAAACTATATGTCCCCTCTTGTTACATTGAGGAAATGCAAGGTATTGCTGACGGAGCAGACATTTCTTTTGAAGAATTAGCGGTTTCATATATGTACGTTGTTGATATAGATATTAAGTGTTTTACTTATGTTGCATGGGCAGATGCTACAAAAGATGGCAGACTTTATCATACTCGTAGTCTTGATTTTGGGTTGATTATAAAAGATCCTGTGACTGGTAAATATATTCAGGAAAACTCTGTTTTAATTGTCCGTGAACCTAATGGTGGTTTAAAGTCACTTATTCCTAGTATAGCGGGATGGATTAACTTTTATCAAGGAATAAATGAAAAACAGGTGTCCATTGGTGTTCAAGTATGTTGGAGTTATGATCAAACACTGAAAGGTATTCCTACTAAGTTTAAAGTTCAAAAAATTTTGGATTCTGCCGAAGATGCAGATGAAGCCTTAAAAATATTGACTTCTAACAAAACCATTGGCTGGAATTATATAATATCTGATGCAAAAACCCGTGTTGGATATGCTGTTGAAACAACTGCTAACCATACATACGTTGGATCCTGGAATAATTCTGTAGAAGGAAAACATCCTTTTTGGAAGATTAAAAATATTGTGAGACGTACAAATTTCTTTATCCATCCTACACTAGCTGCCACGCAGAGAACCCGTTATAAC
>JAUWGL010000126.1 GCA_030606465.1 Thermoplasmata archaeon
AAAATACTTGTTTGCAGACCCCTCTTTTCCTAACAC
Organism: Thermoplasmata archaeon; assembly: GCA_030606465.1. Taxonomy (GTDB): domain Archaea; phylum Thermoplasmatota; class E2; order DHVEG-1; family DHVEG-1; genus JAUWGL01. Next base: position 37 of record JAUWGL010000126.1, read on the forward strand.
CAAACCATACTTGACAATCAACCTCACAAACTAGCTTTTTCCAGTTCCGTTCAGAATTCGTGGCTTTTACATCCTTGTAACTCCGTTCAGTTTCCGAGGCTTGGCAACTATCTTTTTCTTCTGTAAATCCCTTCTTTTTAACGCCCTCCATCGCCATTCATTTTTTATTTCACCTCCCTCTCTATCATTTATCGTCCAGATTCTTCAAAATCTTGATGTGCTATATATGTCGCCAGTAAACCTTCAAATAATGCCACTCTCAGTACATCTATGTGAACAGTTCCCGTATCTTTATCTGTAATAACATCAACTAATTCCCCTATTTTTTTTAACAATAGTTGTACTCGTTCTCCTTCTCCTGCTTCAATTACATTATCTCCAACTGTTGTTATATGTTTTATATAATCTTCGTTACACATCCAGCCCATGATTTCTTGCTCTTTTTCTGAACGACTCATATTTTTACCTCCCTTTTTTAATGTGTTAATCTTCTGGGGACAGGATTTCTTCTAATATCGTTATTTTTCCCCGTCTATTTTCAGTCATAATAACCTTCATCTCTAGCTCTACTCACCAATGTAGGAGTTGATACACCTACTTCTTTCGCTGTTTTAGTCCAACTAAGGCCATAACCTCTGAGCTCTTTAACACGAGCCCAGTCAATGAGTTTTAGTGGTCTGTGCATTGGTTTACCTGATTTTGTGCCATGAATCTTAGCCCATTCTTTTCCAGCAACAAGTCGTTCTACAATCGTTTCCCGTTCATAATCAGCGATAAGCGACAACATCCCAAGCATTAACCGTCCTGACTTTGAGGAGATATCAATGTTATCTTTTATTGAAATGAATTTTTTATCCTCTTTATCTATCTTTTTTATTTGCAGTAACAGATCCTCAGTACTTCTGCCAAATCTAGTAAGATCATGAACGACCACACCGCTAATTTCCTGCTCGTTGAACAGTTTTCGAAGCATAGTTTCATAATTCGGTCTTTTTTTATACGCTGACAGTCCTTTGTCTGTATATATTTTTATTAAATCTAGGTTGTGTGCTTTGCAATATTGTTTCATCGCTTCTTTTTGGATCTCGATGCTTGGTCCTTTTAGTTGCTTCGATGTTGAAACCCGTGCATATCCAAGTATTTTTTCTATCATAAATACTACTATTAAATTACATATCAACTTTCTTTATAAAATTTACTAAAAAAGTCTGTTGTTAATTTAATGTAAACTTTCTTAACGATTAGTAACTTTTTCTGGTTGTCATACTAAATTTTACAAAGTTAAGTCTCAAGCTTTAATCAATGTCTGTGATGTTGGATGTTTACCATTCATCAGGCTGAGATACGCCGCTAGGCTGGTTCTATGGCAATTTATTGCGTAGATATCAGCGATTTTTAGCGTTTGGCTTAAATATCGTGGGTTGTGACAATAGATCTCGTTTTTTTGTATGTAAACTATAAATCGCACAAAAAATAGTCACAATCGGTTTAAAATCAACATTTTTAGTGATCATGACAAGTCCTGTGGTATGTTACCTCTAAGATCTCATGCATGAAGCAAAAATAGATAAACCCAAATTACATTTCTTGTAATTTATAAAATTATTTAAATAAAATTGTAGTTTTTGGGAATCCTACGTCTTTTCATCATTTTTAGAATCTCTTTTTTCCGGAGGAAAAAAGCATATGTCTAGCTACCCTTATTTTTCACACCGATTTCAATTGTAAATTCATTGTTCTTGCCATTTTTCATAACTCTTTTTGACTCAATAATACCGTTTGGTTTTCCTTTTATATCCAATTTTTTTGTATGTCCGCCATCATCTGGATTTAACTCATGAGAACGGGCCCATTTTCTAAGTCTGTTTTTGCCAAGAAGAATTTTCAGCTTACTATGTTCAAAATCAATGATAATAATTCTATCAATGCTATTTGGATCTGCATGCCAAGATGTTACTTGCCCAAAAGACTTATCAACAATACCAGTTTTCAATAACACATCATGAAAACTTATCAGAATATTACCAAAAGCTTGGAAAAAAATATTTGTGTGATTTACTACCGTGTTACCAACCTCACCCAACAACTCCTCCCAGTTTGTGGCTTTCGAGTCTTGAATACGTTTCATCATAGTGTTTAATTTTTTGTCCAGTTTTTTTGATATTTTGACATACTGTTTTGAGATAGCCTCGTTTGTAATCATATTGATGTTTCTCTTCAATTGATTTGGATCAAGATGCTCAGCTGTCTCCTTGATTTTGTTATAAATTTCATTCATACGTGCTTGATTTTTGTTAGTGTTTTCTTTTAAAATGCGTAATGCTGTTGAGCATTCATTGAGCTTATTTTCCAGATTTATTAATTTTTCTTGGTTTTGGCGTATCTTGCTCTGAAGATATCCTTCGTCTGGCATCTTTAATTCTCCTCAAATGAAAGTATATTAAAAAGAAACCCACAATTCGGGCATTGAAGACCCTCCGTTTCATCCTGATCGCTCCATTTAAATTTGAAGGGTTGTCCGCATTGTAAACATAAGAACCCTAAGTTATCGTCATATTGAAGGTTTTCTTCAAGATTTTTGGCTTTTATTAACTCATCAACACGTCTATGAATTTCCTGCAAACTTTCTCCTTTTAAAACATGTTGAGAATTAATGAGATACTCTATGACCTTTGGAAGATTGCTAAGATTTCGCTTGCTTTTTATCTGGCAAAGTTCACGCCATGTCTCTTTTTTTATTTTGACATTTTTCATTTTTCTATTCTCCTATTCTATATGGTAGTTTCCTCCAACTCAAAGTTTAGGATGTGAACCTTGGGCTTCCCAACATCTATCGGGGCAAGGATAGTTAACCCGTCAGATCCGGGAGTTTTGGAAAACCTTACTTGCGTTGTTTAAGGTCAGATTATGTGATGTCTCCCATTTCATTTGACAAGGGAATTAACTATGTGGCGCACCACTGGAGGACATACAACCCTGTCAACTATCTGGAGTCACAAATCCTTCAGGTATTCCTTTTTTTCATATTTTTATACCTCTTTTTTCTCCTTTATTTTTTTTAAATTTTCTCTTCATTTTATATGATTTTTCATTTACGTATTTTACATACTTATCTCGCCTATCTATCTCACCTGTGTATCTCGCCTATCTATCTTACCTATTTATCTCACCTATGTATCTTATCTACCTATCTTGCCTATCTTACCTATGTATCTCATCTACCTATCTCATCTACCTATCTTGAGTACCTTTTCATTTTTTTCAACATGTCCTATATAGGACATCCGTATGGTACATGTTACTTTATTAGTGTCTTTGTACTAGTAGTACTAGTATTATCAGTTGGCATTAGTAGAAGTGTTATTGTTGGTGCTTTACCACGTTTTATATTATATTTTATTAAACCTGATTGTTGAAATG
>JAUWGL010000071.1 GCA_030606465.1 Thermoplasmata archaeon
AGCTTTTTGAATTTCTTTTTGAAACGCTTTCGACATCTCCTGTGCTTCACCCATTTCCTTCCAATCCGTAAAAAAATTTGTAAGAGACGAAGAAAGAGTAACCACTAGCATACCTGCAAAAAACAATGTTAATATGGGATAATCTCCGTTAAAACCTATAACAGGTTCCAAGACTGGGCCGAAAACATATATACCAAGATAGGGCCCCAGGGTAGGCATTATAAAAAACATCATCATAAGTAGAATCATCATAAGTAAAAGATTACTTCCTTGTGCCTTATCATCTAAACGTTTTTTCATCATTATACCCACTCAAATAATAAATCAAGTATAAAACATTTCTTTATTTCAATACAGGTACTGCTTGTTTCACAGCATTTTCTAATTTGTTATCATGATTAAAAACTATTTTAACAGTAGAACCAGTAAGCGCGGCATATGCCATAGCTACTGATCTATTTATCTGCTGATGTTCGTGTATTTCTTCCCGGGTATCAGGATCACGGTTACGTGTTGGATCATTTGCTCTCCGGTTGTAGATTTCTTCAGGATCTGCTTCAACAATAACTATTGATGTTGGATTTATCTTTTTAATCACCCATTCAGGTAACCCGGGCATGTAACCTTTCGGTGTTTTCACTGTGCAATGTGTATCCAATATAACATTCCCCATGCTTGCAACTTTTTCCGCACTTTTTATTTGTAAACTTTTTTGCTGCTCCAATGTCAATTTTCTCATACCATCTCTATCTTTTACAATCCCCATTTCTTTTGCTATTTCTACCATTATTGTTCCAAATGTTACAAATTGTATGTCCATTCCTTCTGCTGCTTTTTTCATAACTGTAGTTTTTCCAACACCGGGTATACCTGTTACCACAATAACTCCCATAACTATCAATCCTCACAGAACCCTCTTTTTATTATTCATTACCAAAGAATCCTCTAAGAACTGGATGCATTTCCATTGCTTGTTCCTTAGCCATATCTTCATACAATCTGATGATAATGCCGACAGTCAGTAGCACACCAGTACCACTAGCTTTTCCTACGGTCCCAACGCAATCTGCAAATCCTGCTAGTGCTCCTACAGCAGCTCCACCTATCACCGTTACCACGGGTATGTATCTTTCAAGTACTTTTCTGAGTACACGCGGATCACGTCGGAAACCCGGTATCTGCATACCGCTGCTTTGTATTTGCCGTGCCACAGCACTTGGCCCCATATCTGTTGTTTCAATCCAGAATTTAGCAAATAGTATAGACCCAATTATCATCACAGCCAAATAAATGATTACTTTAAGAGCAAATTGTATTGAACTATGATTACCATCGCCACCAGCCATCAGCGGCATAAGCCAATAGTTCACCCCACCAGGACTAGAAAGATACCATGCACCACCAGCTAGAGGCTGGGTACTAACCGTGGTATCAAATTTTCCAATCCACCATTGATTACCTAAAAGCGGCAGATCAGATTGATATAAAAGCATAGCAAACATGTTAATATTTGCCAATAACGCTGACATAAGAATAACAGGAATATTAGACGCATAAATCAAACGAATAGGATAACGACCACGTGCACCTCTAACTTTTCCATGAGCAAGAGGCAACTCTATACGTGAGGATTCAACATAAACCACAATTAGGAAAATAAGTATCGTACCAATAAGTGGCACTATAGCATTTGTATAACCAATCTGAGGCGACCCAATGAAAACAGTTTGATAACCCCAACTTGTCATATCTGAAAGAGTCAACTCAGTTGCATAAAAATAAGTACCAGGTATCACGCCACCAGGAGGATTACCCAGAGTCCAACTTCCCCATCCTCCACCATGAACTGGTAACCAACTGAACAACCCAGTAAATATCGCCTGAGACACACCAGCAGCGATAAACAATGAAATACCAGAACCAATACCCCATTTAGAGATAAGCTCATCCATAAAAAACACAAGCAATGCACCAATAACCAACTGAATAATAATTACTGCATTAGCCCAATTACTACCAACCATACCAACAAGAGCATCATTTGGCTGTAAATAACCAAAAATCTGCGGTATCGCCTCTACAAAAATCATCACTATAACAAGAACCTTCTGTGTTCCCTGATAGATAGCTTTATCTTCTTTCTTCGTTAGATCAAGCTTAATTATTTTAGCACCAACAAACAACTGAAGAATAATAGACGCAGTAACAATTGGCCCTATACCAAGATGCATAATGGACCCAGAGGCACCGGCCATAATGAAACGATACTGCTCAAAAAGATCAACAAACTCTCCTTTAAGCCCAAATATCATCACATTAGTAAGCACAAAATAAAGAATCAAACAAACAAGAGTCCAAAGGATCTTCGTCCTAAAATTAACATGCCCCTCAGGCTTAGTAATAGCAGGCCATCTCTCAATAAGCGGCTTAAGCTTGTATAACCGACTTTTCTTTTCTTCCGCCATCTGTCACCCAATTAATTTTTTAATTTTCTTCAGTTTGTTCTTTTTCTGCAACTGGTTGTTCTACAGATTGCACTTCCGGCAATATTATCTCCCCGCCCTTCTCCTTAACTTTATCAATAGCACTCTGTGAAGCTTTCTCAACCTTAACTTTTAACTTACTATTTAGTTTTCCCCCACCAAGTAGTTTATCAAAACCTTCTTTAGTAAGATCAATCTCATTCTTACCAGAAAACTCTTTTTCAAGCTGCCCAACATTTATTGTTATATCTTTTTTAACAATACTCTGCGGTCTTTTAAAACCATGTCGTCCGAAATGATTAGGCATGTTTTTAGTCATATACATATGTCTATGTTTTAGTAATCCGGCATTTCCTCTGCCACCTCTTAAACCCGCTCCACGGCCGCCTTTTTTACCACGGCCATGAGTCATCGATCCTCTGAATTTCTTTGTTTTATTCCGCGTCAATTTTTATCCCTTCTGATGATTTTTCTTAGTTAATAAGTTGAAAGCAGATATAATACCCTATTATTATATTTTCGGATATAACATAGATAATTATTTTTTCTTTTTTAACAGGTACTCCTTGTTTTTGTCAAGGTCTATAAATAAATCTGCGACTTCTATTAATTTATGAGAGGTGGTCTTACCAAATGCAAGAACTTCAGTTCTACAGCCTAAACTCTTTGCATGTTCTAACAGATCAGAGAAATCTCCATCTCCACTTACCAGAACAACGGTATCTAGTTTCGGTGCCAACCTCATCACATCCATTGCTATTCCTACATCCCAATCTCCTTTTTTTGCACCACCAAAAAAAACCTGCAGATCCTTTGATTTAACCTCGAATCCCATTTCTTCTAAAGCATCATAAAATGTTTTTTCATCTTTTACATCTGCTCTTATAACATATGCAATAGCTCTGATTATCTTCCTATCAGCTACTGCATCTTTTAATATGGTCCTGAAATTTGCTTTAGCTTTGTGTAAATTCTTTGCAGAATAATACATATTTTGAACATCAACAAACACACCAATTCTTTGATTTTTATGTCTTGACTTCATATATTCAACTCATTAAAGTTAACCTTGGATAAATAAAACCTGCTAATTATACTTATGCCATATTCTATTAACTAGGTTTTTGTAATAATTCTAAGAAGTGTTATATCAAATTTTAAAGATTTTTTAGTATGAAATAAAAATGAATGTTTTATTGGAAAAACATATTTTTTATAGTAGGTTATCTCGCCACCTAGTGATAAAATCATTTTTTCTATAAAATCTAATGTTTTTGAAAGATGTAGCGAATAAATCACGTTTGTTATTTCAAATCCTTTTTCAATAAATCTTCTATCTGCCCAGCGATTACTTTTTTGTGCACCGAATGGTGGGTTCATAATTACGGTATCACATTTGATGTCAACATCTTTAACATCTTTTATTATAAATTGAACATCTTCATTGTTTTTTTCTGCATAATTTTTTGCAATTTCGATACTTTTTTCGTCAATGTCTATTCCAATAACTTCTTTTGCATTTACTAGTTTTGCTCCAAATGAAAAAATACCTGTTCCACATCCTAAATCAACGATTTTTTTATCTTGAATATCATCATATTGACATGCAGTGTAAATAATATCTGCAGCAATATTTGCCGGTGTCATATATTGTTCGATAAATGGATTAGGTTGTTCATAGGTAGGGACTTTTTGAAGGATTATTTCAAGCTCTTTCTGTTTCATTATAATCTGAAAAACAAACATTCGTTTAATAATTCTTCTTATCCAGGGATGAATATTTATAGAAAAAAAGAATTCCTAGAAAAAGTGCCTATAAAAGAAGTTACAGCAAAATCTATTCTTCGGAAATACAAAAAAATTGAATCATGGTTTTTAACATGTTACGGTATGAACCTATACCGGGGATGTGCACATAACTGTGTTTATTGTGATGGACGATCTGAAAAATACCAGGTAGATGGAGAATTCGGTGAAGACGTGATTGTAAAAATAAATGCTATTGATCTCCTCCGGAGAGAGTTTAATTTAAAAAGAAAACGCGCTCCTTTTAAACAGGGTTATATAGGTGTTGGCGGTGGCGTTGGTGATAGTTATCAGCCTGTTGAAGAAAAATATGAGTTGACACGTAAGACTCTTCATATTCTTTATGAAAAAAAATTCCCCGTACATGTATTAACAAAGTCAACACTTGTAAAACGTGATATTGATATCTTTAAAAAAATCAATGAGCAAAATCGTGTTATTGTTAGTATGAGTTTTTCATCTGCAGATGATAAAATCAGTTCTGTTTTTGAGCCTGGTGTTCCATCTCCTAGTGAAAGACTTGAAACACTACGTTTTTTTAAAAAACAGGGTATTGCTTGTGGAATGTATCTTATGCCTGTTATTCCTTTTATAACTGATACTCCAAAGCAGATTGAAAGCACTGTTAAAAAAGCAAAAGAAGCAGGAATAGATTTTATAATTTTTAGTGGAATGACGTTAAAGGATGGTAGACAGAAAGATTATTTTATGGATGTACTTCACAAAATTTACCCAGATTTGGTTGTAGATTATCATAACATTTACAAAGGTAATAAATGGGGTAGTCCAACAGTTGAGTATCACAGCTCGATTTATAAGACTTTTAACATTATTTCCAGGAAGTATAATATACCTCAGCGTATCCCACTAAGTCTTTATAGAGATATTCTCAGCGAAAATGACCTTGTAGTAGTAATGCTGGAACATATTGATTATTTTATGAAAATGCAAGGTAAAAAATCTCCATATGGATATGCTGCTTATTCTATTTCCCAGTTGAAAGAACCATTATCAAATATGAAAACAAATCTACGAAATATTGGAGGAGTTGGTAGTTTTACAGAAAAAATTATTCTGGAAATACTTGAAACCGGTAGCAGTTCTTATTATGAAAAATTATTATCAGGATAAATTTTATTTGCTAAAAACAGTTTACGGCACCGCTCAAAGGGCTTGTAGATCAGCTCGGAAGATCGCCTCCTTGGCATGGAGGAGGCCTCGGGTTCAAATCCCGACAAGTCCA
>JAUWGL010000153.1 GCA_030606465.1 Thermoplasmata archaeon
ATGAAAAAGAAGTATTCGGTTTTAGGGATAGTGTTTATTCTTTTGTTAGGAGGGGTTTCGTCAACAACTGCTTTTCAGCTAAAAACAAATAAAATCAAAGAATCGACTGATTCAGAAACAAAAACTGATGAAGAACTTGTAAAAATTCATTTTTCCGATTCTTTTAAAGATGCATCAACACTAAACATCAGAGGAATCATCCAAGATGAAAAATTATCCAATTACAAGGACAAAGCTGTTAAGACGAAACAAATTAGTTTTGCCCCATCTAAATGCAGTATCCGTCAGATGGATTTAGGATATGTCTATCTAGATTTAGATGGGTTAGAGCCTTCTGGTTCACCAGGACAACCAATGTTACCAATGGAGACTTTTACCATAGAATTGCCAAAAAATGTTAAGGTAATCGATGTCAAGATGGCGAACGTCAATTATAGAGAAATTAAAAACAGAGTAAGAGTCATGCCAACTCCTGAACCAGTGTTCTGGTTTGAAGATGACTCTGCATTTGAAGATTTGGTTGATAGGATGATGCCAAGTTTAGAAGTATATAGCAGTGATAATTTCTTCCCTGGAGATATTCTTTCTTATCATGTAGGAAACACCAATGAAAAAAAATTGGTTTTGATACAGGTTTATCCGATACAAAACACTCCAAGAAATGGAAAGACAATTTTGATAACAGATGGAGAGATAAAGGTTTTTTATGAGAATCAAGAGGAGATAATCTATACCTCTTCTTCTGCTTCTAGTTATGTGAATCTTGTTATAACACCACCATCACTTTTTTCTCAGGCTCAGGAACTCAAAAACTTTCATGATAGCCAAGGAACTCTTACGGATGTTGTAAAAACCACTTGGATTGATGAAAATTATCCCGAGGCAGATGATCCTCCATATGATGGATATAGGGATGCTAGCTTGAAAGAATTGATTAGTTTATGGAGATATGATTATAGTCTTGCAAAGAAAATCATTGCGTATCTAAATGATACAGCTGAGCATACAAATTTAAAATATGTTACTCTACTGGGAAATGCACGACTTGTTCCCCCAAGCTATTATTCCAAGCTGAGTTGGACTCCAACAGATTTCTTCTATTCTTCACCTGATTATGATTTAGTACCGAATTATTTTGTTGGTAGACTTCCGGTTAATGATGTAGAAGAAGCAGCTCATGTAATAAACAAGATTAAAAACTGGAATGGAACAACTGATTTATTCAGAAATATTACTCTTTCAGGAGGTCGATCATTTGGCACACCTTTTTTCGTTGGGGAGCTTATTACCATAGATTCAGTTAACAGAGGATTTTTTGATGGAGTAGATATTGTAAAACAGTTTGAAACAGATGGATCTTTTACAAAGCATAACTTTCTAGAAGCTCTAAAGGGAGATACAGGTATAGTGCATAACATAGCCCACGGAAATGGAGATATATTGGGTTTAATGGATGGTTACCTATCTACAGAGGATGTCTTGTCTCTTCCTCAAAGTGATAAAACGCCAATTGTTCTTTCTATTGCTTGTAGCAATGGTGCATATGATACCCATCTTGTAAATCATGGATTTAAAATATCATTTGGTGAATCAATCCTTCTTTCAGATGCTGGAGGTATAGCATACATTGGTGGTTCAAGATCAAACCTAGGTTTTCCAATTTTTACTTTAGATAAAGGTTATGTAGATATCATAAAAGAACCACATATGGCAGGGATGTTAACATATGTGCTAGAGGCATATCATGCTGGTGGAGAAACACTTGGGAATATAACAACCAATGCTATGATTACTTATGTAGAGAACAATAATATGTTTCAACCAATGGATATTTTCACATTTTTTTCATTTGTCCTATTAGGTGATCCAGCGCTGAAAATTCCAACTCGACCAATAGGGGATATTTATCAATTACCACGGTCTGTTCCTGAGGATCCATTGGGTTATATGAGGCGTGATGTAAATGGATCGATACCTATTACTCCACTGAAAGAGCCTATGAATATAACAACTACTACGAACTCATCAACAGTTGAAATGAAACTCATAGATACATACAAAAAATCTGATTATATTGTCGAGAAAATAGATACATCAACAGTAGATAACAACGTATCATATGTTTTTAATCCAGATTCATCGAGTTTATACTTGTTTAAAACATGTGCTGAAGATGGCAAAGAGGGATGGCTATATGCTTTGCCAGCTCTAGTTGTTAATGATGATTATGACAGCTCGACGCCAGGGTGGGGTGTGACAAGATGGACAACTATAAAAGATGCTATAAATAATTCTAATGAAAGTTTACATGGCTCTAAAGCTGAGGTCATCTACGTCTTTAATGGAACATATTATGAGAATATAGTCTTAGATAAACAGATAGATTTAATTGGAGAAAATAAAGAAACAACGATTTTAGATGGTCGGGGATGTGGCGATATTGTTAGCATTGATTCTCCTAATTGCAGTATCTCAGGATTTACCATAACACGCTCAGGTAACAAAAAGAATAATGCAGGAGTAACAATAAAACCAGATTGGATAGATGTAGATATCTATGACAATATTATTGAAAACAATACGAACGGTGTTTTTATTCATGAAAAAACACATGGTATAATTCGGATTGAATATAACAAAATCTGTAACAATACTTATGGAATACATCAAAATAACAAACGTCTATTAATAGCATCAAATGTCATGTTTATTGAAAATAATATCATAAAGGATAACAAATATGGCATAT
>JAUWGL010000124.1 GCA_030606465.1 Thermoplasmata archaeon
AGGACGACGTTATAGTGAACTTGATGCCGTGGAACATCTTTCTAATTTTACAATTGTTCAGCATGGTCGAGATGAATTTGTTTCTAAAGAAAAACCTGAGCAGATCGATATTGATCTTGCACAAGAAGGATTTGCACATGCCAAAGATATTATAAAAAATGGAAAATATGATATGGTTATTTTTGATGAAATAAACGTAGCAGTTGATTACAATCTTATACCATTAGAAGATGTTTTAAAATTAATTGAAGAGAAACCTGAAAAACTTGAGCTTGTATTAACAGGTAGATACGCTCATCCTGAAATTGTTAAATGGGCTGATCTAGTTACTGAGATGCTTGAGATAAAACATCCTTATCAACAGGGTGTTTTAGCTCGGAAAGGTGTTGATTTCTAAGTTTGGGAGGATGTCTTTGTATGTTTGATAAAAAAGAACTGGAAAACATCAAAAAAAACCGCAAGGATTGGGAGAAAAACAATTATAACACTCATGTTAAAAAACATCCTGAGCGTAAAACCAAGTTTGAGAATCTGTCCAGCAATGAGATAAAGAACCTTTTTACTCCTGAGGATATTGCTCATCTTGATTATTTAAAAGATATTGGTTTTCCAGGTGAATTTCCTTTTTTACGTGGTGTTCATCCTACTCTGTATCGTGGTCGTCTTTGGACATTCCGCCAGTTCTCTGGTTTTGGTAGCGCTGAGGAAACTAATCAGCGTTACAAGTATTTACTCGATCATGGTGAGACTGGTCTTAGTGTAGCATTTGATTATCCTACCCTGTATGGCTATGATACTGATCATCCTATGAGTCGTGGTGAGTTTGGTAAGTGCGGTGTTGCGATTAGTAGTTTGCAGGATATGGAGATACTTTTTAGCGATATTCCTATTGATAAGGTTACTACTAGTATGACTATTAATGGCCCTGCTGCGATTGTCTGGGGTTTTTATATTGCAAATGCTGAGAATCGTGGCGTTGATCGTCGTATTATTGGTGGAACTATTCAGAACGATATTCTGAAGGAATATATTGCGCAGAAAAGTTGGATTTTTCCTCCTGAGCCTAGTATGCGTTTGATTGTTGATACATTTGAATTTGGGTTTAAGGAGATCCCTCGTTGGAATACTATTAGTATTTCTGGTTATCATATTCGTGAGGCAGGTAGCACTGCTGTTCAGGAGCTTGCATTTACTGTTGGTGATGGTGTTGAATATGTGAAATGGGCTATGAAACGTGGCTTGGATATTGATAAGTTTGCTCCGCGTCTTAGTTTCTTTTTTAATGCTCATAATGATTTTTTCGAAGAGATTGCTAAGTATCGTGCTGCTCGTCGTATCTGGGCTAAAGAGTTAAAAAAACTTGGTGCTAAAAAACCAAGAAGTATGTTGATGCGTTTTCATACTCAGACTGCGGGTTGTAGTCTTACTGCTCAGCAGCCTGAGATTAATATTGCCAGGGTTACTATGCAGGGACTTGCAGCAGTACTTGGTGGTACTCAGAGCTTACATACTAATAGTATGGATGAAGCACTAGCGTTACCTTCTGAAAAAGCAGTTCGTATTGCTCTTAGGACTCAGCAGATTATCGCTGAGGAGAGCGGTGTTACAAGTACTGTTGATCCACTTGGTGGAAGTTATTACATTGAATGGCTTACCGATAAAATGGAAGAGGAGACCTACAAGTATTGGGACCGTGTGGAACAGCTTGGCGGAGTACTTCCTGCGATTGAGAAAGGATTTTATCAACGTGAAATTGCCAATGCGGCATACAAGTATCAGAAAGAAATCGATGAAAACAAACGTATTATTGTTGGCGTTAACGATTATCAGTTGGATGAACCTATTGATATCCCGATTTTGAAAATGGATGAAAAGGGTGAGGAGCGTCAGATTAATCGTTTGAAGAAGCTTCGAAAAGATCGAAATAAACAAAAGTATGAGCGTAATCTTGAAAGACTTAGGAAGGCTGCTGAGGGTGATGAAAATCTTATGCCTTTTATTTTGGATTGTGTTCATAGTTATGCAACTCTTGGTGAGACCTGTCAGGTGCTTAGGGATGTTTTTGGTGAATATGAGGAACCTGCGATTTATTAGGAGGAATAATTGATGGAACGTAAAATTAGAGTTTTGGTTGCGAAACCTGGTTTAGATGGTCATGATCGTGGTGCAAAGATTGTAGCCCGTGCTTTGCGTGATGCTGGTATGGAAGTGATTTATACGGGATTGCATCAAACGGCTGAGATGGTTGTTGAGGCTGCTATTCAGGAAGATGTTGATGTTGTTGGTCTTAGTCTTCTCAGTGGTGCACATATGACCTTGTTTGTTGATGTTGCAAAACTTTTGAAAAAGAAAGGTATGAGCGATGTTTTAATTGTTGGTGGCGGTATTATACCTGAAGAGGATGTTCCAAAACTTAAGAAAGAAGGAATTTCTGCTGTTTTTGGACCAGGTACGCCATGTGACGAAATTTCTGATTATATAAAGAAGAAAGTGAAAAGATGAAGGATTTGGTAAGCAAAGTTTTGAAGGGTGATCCTCATAGTATTGCACGTTTGATTACTCTTGCAGAGAACAATGATCCAGTTGCAACTAGCGCTATGAAAGATATTCATCCTCATACTGGTAGTGCTCATGTAATAGGAATTACTGGTGTAATGGGCAGTGGTAAGAGCACCCTGATTTGTGAACTTACTCGCCTTTTTAGGAAACAGGGTAAAACCGTTGGCATTATTGCTATTGATCCAACTAGTCCTTTTAGCGGTGGAGCACTACTTGGTGATCGTGTTCGTATGACAGAGCTTGCCATGGATGACGGTGTTTTCATACGATCCATGGGTACTCATGGTATGCTTGGTGGTCTTACTAGTGCGGTTTATGATGTAGTAGAAATACTTGACGCATCTGGTAAGGATGTTGTTATTGTTGAAACTGTGGGTGTAGGTCAGGCAGAGGTTGATGTAATTAAAATTGCTGATACCACACTTGTAATTGTAGTTCCAGGTCTTGGAGATAGTATTCAGACTCTTAAGGCAGGTATTATGGAAATTGCTGATATATATGTTGTAAACAAAGCGGATAGACCTGGCGTGGAACAAACTGTTGCTGAGGTTGAAAGTCTTGTTGATATAAGTTGTTCTGGAAAAGAAAAGAAGATACCTGTTCTATCAACAGTTGCTAAGCAGAATAAGGGTATAGATGAGCTTCTTAAAGAGATCGATAAGCATAAGAAACATCTTGAAAAGACTAAGGAATTTGAAAAGCAACGACGTCTGCGTTATGAAGCAGAGCTTGTTGAGATTATTCGTAAACGTCTGATGAATTTTATTTTTGATGAATCAACGTTTAAAGACAAAATCGAATCGCTTATTAATCAAATTAGTAAAAAACAGGTTGATCCTTATACTGCTGCTGAGGAAATACTTGGCAAGATTCTGAAGTAAAAATATGTGTTAAAAAAAATTAAAAAAGATTTATTTTCCTTTAAAATTTGGTTTACGTTTCTCAAGAAACGCTTTCATTCCTTCTTTTTGATCATGTGTTGAAAAACTTGATGAAAAATATGATATCTCAAG
>JAUWGL010000127.1 GCA_030606465.1 Thermoplasmata archaeon
ATTTGTGCAGGAAGCGCTTTCCAATGTGCCTACATTAATGAAGGGGATCTTTATATTGTTGAATCAGACGATGGTGGAGAAACTTGGGGAACACCCGGAAGAATAAATGATGAATTTGGAACCGTCGTTGAAGAGGAAAACACAGTAGACATACACTCTGCAGGAGTCGTATGGACAGACAACAGAGATGGTGACAAGAATATATACTACTCTCCAGTAGGGAACGCACCATTCAAACCGAGTACACCAGATGGCCCAACTTCTGGAAGAACCGGACAATCACAAACCTACAGTACAAGTACAGCTGATCCAAATGGCGATGATGTCAGTTACGGCTGGGACTGGGATGGAAACAGCGTGGTTGACGAATGGACAGATTTCAACCCATCTGGAACACCCGTGAGCACATCACATACGTGGAATGCAGATTTCACTGGCGAAATCAAGGTGAAGGCTAAGGATACCAATGATGAAGAAAGCCCATGGTCAAACCCACTATCGGTCAGTATGCCGAAGAACAAAGCAGTAACCTACCCATTGTTACAGAAGTTTTTGGAGATATTCCCAAATGCATTCCCACTGTTGAGATATATATTAGTAGGGCTATAAATAGTCCACAACAACCCTTTTTCTTTTTTTTTTCTCTAAATTTTTTTTATATGTATTATATTATATTTCTAACAGCCAAAAAATTTATAACTTAACATCAGTTAACTATTAATAGTGGAGGTAATAAAAAAATGAAAAAATTGTCGTATTTTGTAGCAGGACTACTATTGTTTAGTAGTTTTGTTGCAATAGGAATAGGAAAAGAAGCTGGTGAAGTCGAAAACGCAAACATATTTGATCTCAGAGATGCAGAAACGACTCCTTTTGAGGTTATAAAACTCGGGGAAGGTAAAAGAACAACTGGTTTAGTTGGTAATGTCCTGGTTTCTATAGATAGTGAAGATGATGATCAATGGCCTGCGATAACACAAGATCCAGATAATATTGTAGTTACATGGACACACAAAGCTAGCATATTAGAGTCAAACATTGGTCTCGGTTACTCTCAGGATAGCGGAGGCAGCTTTACTGCTGTTTTAGTTGCCCTCGAAGAAATAGCAATGACTGAGTTTTCTGATATTGCCTATATCCATGGTGTAGACTTTGAAGGAGGTGGCGATTTTGTTGGCTTATATGGAGTATTCGGTGGTATTATGAGTGAAGTATATGGTTTTTACCAAATGACCGATATAACCGATGATACAACATATGAATTCGGTTCGTGGAATGCTGCTGCCACTGATATTTCTGGTGCCTGTGTATCAGATCACACGTGGTACTACGAGAATGCTAATGCTTTAACTGGTCCAACGTGTATGTATATCACATATAGTGATCTATGTAGCCTTGAGGATTGTCCTCAGCATATATATTATGATATGGAAGGGGCAAGTGGTACTTTCTTTCATGATTGCCAACAAGATCTCGATACTGCACCAGCTAGTGATTGTGACATGGCATGTTTACATGATGCAGATCCTGCACAAACCCTTGATGACTTTGTCGTTTTGACATGGCAGTATGATGACCCTGAAGAGGGCAGCAAGATTGTTTTCAAACGAATTGAGCCGAATACAGAGCCAGATATAGAATACACACCATATGAAGGATACATTGGACCAGGGACAAATCCGAATATCGGAGCCTCTGAAGACAAGGTGGTAGTTACATACATGAAAGATGGAAACATAGTAGCTGCATCTAGCACCGATAGAGGTGACAGCTTTGCAGAGAATACCATCGGACCTGGGAAATTCCCAGCAGTGTATATGAGTGGCAGCGATGCAACCTGTGCCTACGTCAATGAGGGAAACCTGTATCTGGTTAAATCAGAAGATGGCGGAGAAAACTGGGGAACACCCGGGAGAATAAATGATGAATTTGGAACCGTTGTTGAAGGAGAAAACGAAATAGACATACACCCCTCAGGAGTCGTATGGACAGACAACAGAGATGGCGATATGGATATATACTATGCTCCAGCTGGGGACGCACCATTCAAACCGAGTACACCAGATGGCCCAACTTCTGGAAGAACCGGACAATCACAAACCTACAGTACAAGTACAGCTGATCCAAATGGTGATGATGTCAGTTATGGTTGGGACTGGGATGGAAACAGCGTGGTTGATGAATGGACAGGTTTCAATCCATCTGGAGCACCCGTGAGCACATCACATACATGGGATGCAGAGTACATTGGTGAAATCAAGGTGAAAGCCAAGAATACCAATGATGACGAAGGCCCATGGTCAAACCCACTATCGGTCAGTATGCCGAAGAACAAAGCAGTAACCTATCCATTGTTACAGAAGTTTTTGGAGATATTCCCAAATGCATTCCCACTGTTGAGATATATATTAGTAGGGCTATGAATAGTCCACAACAACCCTTTTTCTTTTTTTTTTTCTCTAATTTTTTTTTATATGCATTATATTATATTGCTAATAGCCAAAAAATTTATAAGTTAACAGATGTTAAAGGGTTACACCATAAAAATTTTAGGTGGAGGTGAAAAAAACAAATGAATTCTAAATTGCATAAGATAGGAGCAGTTGTGATAACAATGATTTTTCTAGGTAGTATGTTGATACTGCCTATGAGTGGTGCAGTGAATGTGAAAATAAATAAAGAGTCTAGTATAGTAATAGATAAGAAAGATAATAATAAAATACCAATAATTACATCAACAGAGGACAACGGTCCACCTGTCAGATTAGATACATACTATGTAGAACCGGAAGATGTTTCATTGGCAGGTGAGCAGAATGATATCGGTTACAATTGTGATGCTGGTGATAACATTGTTAAATCTTTTCTAGCATTTATTGGTGAACCTGAGGATCAGAGTAAACCTGGAAGTGGACGTACAGGTACCCTGGATCCTTCTGCAGACGATGATGAAGATTGGTACATGTTTTCTGTTTGTGAAGGTCAAAGTATACAGGCATCTATAAGTAGTGGCTTTGAATTTGAGTTCTCGGATCACGAAGGTGCCACTGTTGGTCAAAGTCATACTGCTACTGAGACTGGTATGCATTTCATCCGTGTTTTTAATGGTAATGGTGATTACACGTTTACTATAACCCTTGATAATCAGAATGATGCAGACACAGCTGGTGATGCTGGGGATAGTATTAGTCAAGCTACGCCAATAAGCGAAGGTTCTTACTCAGGGTACATGAGTTATGATGACCAGGAGGACTGGTATAGTTTCTCTGCAAATAGTGGTCAAGGTATCTTTGTAACCGTTGAAGAAGTAGAGAATGAAGAAGCAGATTATGACATACACCTGTATAACCCATCAGGTGAATGGGTTCATTCAGCTACCTATTATGGTAAAGATGAACTTGAATTTCCCGCTGACGCATCTGGAACATGGAAAATAAAG
>JAUWGL010000041.1 GCA_030606465.1 Thermoplasmata archaeon
CATTTAGTATGCTGCCATCGGTCTCATTTGCTACATCATCTTGGGGCAAAACACTCAATGTAACATCTGCATGGTAGGATGTGTTCCCATCACCTACCGCTGTAATCGTTACAATATGCTCACCAAAATCAACATCATGAACCACCCACATGCCTTGCCAGAGTTGTTCCTCAGTAGAATTATCAGACAATGACAAACTGATAGATTCAATGCCACCCATATCCGCAGTAACAGAGAAAATACCTGCATTATCACATACAGTAACATTCAGAAAAGTAGTGTCACCATTAACAACCCTATCCGGAGACAATGTAAAACCAGAAATAACAGGAGAGTTACTATCAATGGGAACATCAAAAGAAGTAATAAGAGGCATAAATATAAGAGAAATCAAAAGAAACGCTATCAAAATTGGAACCCCTCCCCTAAAAACAGACGAACGATATATCTTCCCCACTGGAGGGGGTATAGCACCCTTCTTCGTTGAAACCTTCAACGAGGAATCAACAACAATGGTTTTTTCAACTTCACAATAGTTTTCTATTTCCTCCCCCTCGCCTGTTTCCTGGATAGAGGGATGATCTTTTATAAGCTTATCAACTAGTTCATCATAAAGCAAAGTTTTTTTAACAGGAACAGCAAAGGCTTTGATTTGAGAGAGAGACAGACGATTACCTAGAGAATGATCAATAAATGATTCGATATCCCCCAATAATTCTTTGTTAGTGGTTGTCTGCTCTTGATGATTTATTTTACGGTGCCTTTTAAAAAACTCTGGTAAATCATTTTTGTCTAATTTGAATCCATCAGTACAAATTGTGAATAAAAGAATACTAAAATGAATCGGCTCAACATTAAGAGGACTAGAATAAACATCTTTGTTATCCACAGATATATTTACCGTCCAATCTCCAGTATCTGCCCTAGCATCAAGACCGATATAAAACGAATAAATATGCCCGTTTTTTCTGCATTGAGAAGGGTTTATATAAAGAGACTTATAACCACTTTTATCCAGCCATTTCCCATTATCGTATTCCCACCTATAGTAGTTTTTAATGCTACGATCCTCAACATCAGGTAACTCGCTCCCTAAATATGCAACGATAGAAATCCTATGTGCATCATTTGTTAAAGTAATATCTAAATAATAGAAATTTCCAGCGGTAAGCACAGGGTTGCTAACGACGAGTAAATGTTGGTGCTCTTCGAAACCTATTTCTTTTATGTACGCAGCTCCAGAGGTATGAATACAGGACACTGAAAGGAAGACTAATATAAAACAGAATACCAGAAGAATAATAACTGGTGTTACTCTCTTTTTCACCCCATCCATCAATAACAGAAATATTGGAGGTAATATAAATATTTGACTAATGGTACTGCTGAATCTAATACCCGCTGGATAGTAGAGGTTAAAGCAGAGAAACAAGAAGATTTTGAAAATATAATGAAGAAAAACAAAAAACTATTTGTTAAAATTGGACAAACAAAAGGAAATAAACTTATAATTAATGATAAAAAAAGAAGAAATAGTCAATCTCAATGTAGAAGAACTAAGAAAAAGCGGGAAAAACTTATTCAAATAAAAATCACCCATAATTCTTAAATCTTAGAAACTCTATTATTATAATCAGTGATGAACGAACCCTTTCTGAGCCCAACTGGGTGATGATGAAGATCTTGAGTACTGAAAAAAAATTGTTAGATATGCTTACTTAGCATATCTGCAATTTTTTCTAAAAAAACTATATCTTCTTCTGTAAACGCATCTTTTTTATCTGAATCAATGTCTATTTCACCAATAATTTTCTTATCTTTTTTTATTGGGACAACAATCTCAGATTTAGTTGAAACAAAACAAGAAAGATATCTGCTATCCGCGTTTACATCAGGGATAACCTCAGTTTTACCAGATGCTGCTGCAGAACCACAAATACCTTGGCCAATCGGTATCCTAGTATGCTCTGTTGTATGTGGGCCCTTCCAAGGACCAAGAACAAGATCATTTCCCTCAACAATATAGATTCCAACCCAGCTATAATGACTAAAATTTTCATAAAGAAAAACTACAACATCTTCTAAAATACTGGATGAATTTGATATAATATCCAGGATTTTATCCTCTACTTTCTGATAATTCAATACTTTCACCTTTTTAGTAATCATTAAGATTTTTCTGAGTATCCTTTGGACCAAATCTCATTGTTGTCACTACTTCATCATCTGGGAGCTCTATTCTCCCATATTGACCTCCGCCACCAGGATGAATTATTACTTTATTCTCACGGAAAGCCTGGATAGCCTCAGCAATAGCAGGAGCTGTTTTTTTTGCAATATCTTCGATATCACAGTCTAGTAATACATTAATCTCACTGTTAAAATCTGAGACAAGTTCACTCCATCTACGATTAACAGTCTGTGTAAATGGGTTTTTTTGCCCTACTGCTTTTGTGATAATCTCAGTCATAGGTATAAGATGAATATATGGCGGCCTATGATTAGGATGTATAGGCTCAGAAAAATCAGCCATTTCACTAATTCTATCCTTTACACCTTTTTTAATTCGTTTCCCACAGCCACATTTCCAACGTCTACGTTGGGCCTCCTCAAGAGTATAATGTGTAAAGCAAGACCTGCAGGCAGATTCATGATATTTACCCTCCTGCGGAGGTAGACCTACATTAAGTAAACATTTATTTCCACCAGTCCGAAGGATAGCTTTTTTTATCTCAGCATAGGTTGCATCATTAACCTCAAAACGGTTAAACTCTCTAGCAACTCGAGCAGGATGCGGGCTATGACAATCAGAATTAGTCAAAAAAGTAAGACGATGTAGCTCCTTTATTTTATCAGCAAAATCAGAATCAGCACTAAGACCTAGTTCAACAAAAGAAACATAACCTGCTAGATCACCATAACAATCTCTAAGAGAATCAAAATAAGCATACATCGCAGTCCAAGGCGTAAATGCATGTGCTGGGCCAATAAGAGCATCAACATCTCGAGCAATCTGAGCTAATTCTTCACCGCTCATATCAACATTAGGACGTCCATCAGTTTCAAGATTCTTAGATTTAGATCTTATTCGTTCCTTGAAATCCTCCACAGCAGAAAAACTAGGGAAATACAGAAGGTGATGAACTCTTTTTTGTGCTTCAATTTCAGTGCTTAGAATAAAACGTGTTTTATCCTTTTCAAATGTTCCTTCATCCACAACCTCGCAACGTTTGATTTCTTCCATCCACCCACTATGAAGACAATCACCAGTGCCAACAACATCAATGCCTTTAAGAGGGGCCACGAAAGCAATATTTTGGATAGTCATTTTTTTACTAGTAGCACCTGAAAAACGAGAATGAATATGTAAATCAGCATTAATGATCATAAAAGCCCATTATTGATATAGATAACCATGTTTTAGTATTTACTGAAAAAGAAAAAAAAGTGGAAATAATCACTATAACTTAGTTCCACATTCAGGACAAAACGTAGCGCCTTCTTCAAGTTTAGTTCCACATTCAGGACAGAAACTAGCTTTTGAGGCATCCTGCGGTGGAGCAGGTGCTGTTGGTGGTGGAGGTATGGGTTGCTGTGCATCTCCAGGTTTAGTCTTTGACTTTTTCTTTGATTTCTTACGTTTTTCCTTAGGAGGTTTACCAACAGGTGTTTTTGGTTGAAAAAACTGAGTTTTTGCTAGGATCTCCAAAACACCAGAGATCATTAAGATAATCGCTGCAAATAATAATAACCAACCACCTAAACCAAGCCCCCATTTCATATTCAAAGTAGCAGTTTCTGTGACATCAGATTCAGTATAAGTAAAATCAAATGACTCTTGATTTCCAATAGGAGAACTAGAAATAGAGCTAAATATATCATTAACCTCAGCACCTTGTAAATCCTCCCCCGCCATATCTGATGGAATTAAACTCCCTAATGCCATAATAACTATCAAAATAGATATGATAGGTAGGAAAAGTCTGATACCTCTCCAGATATATTTAGTTCCTAATTTTTTACTTTGTACAATACCTATAGAAGCAATAATTAGAAAAACAAGACCTATGCCTAATAACAATGAAAAAGGTAGTAGTAATGTCCCAACAGGAGTTGGACCACTTTCACCAGGAACAGTAAGCTGAATTCCTTCTAATCCATCAATTTTCATTAAACTCTGCCAGCCTTCTGTTTCTAGAGATTGTACACCTGTACCTGAAAACTCATAAGATACATCATACCATGTGTTTACTAATCCAAAAATCGCAATAATTATTCCAACTATACAAAGGATATTACCAATACTTTTCAAATTAAGACCATCAATATAAAGTATCGAAACAATCCTTGGACCCAGACCATATTTCTTATGTCGCCGGTAAATAAAGAAACCCATAATGGCTAAAGAAATCACAGTTAATACAATAAAAATGGTTACAAAATTATAAAGAAACCATTCAGCTAAAAACATTTGATCATTAGCCTGAGGAAGACTCTTACCCCATCCCCCGGGGTCATCCCACATTTTACCCTCTTCTCTATACTTTGGCCCTGGTGGACCAGCACGTCCAAGAACAGAAGAACTAACAGCTTCTTCAACACCACCTTCACCAGCTTCACCCCAGAGACCTGCAAAATCAAGCCAGCTTTGATCATCTAAATCAACTAATGTGTAATCACCAGATTTTAAAATCTTACCGTTATCACCTACTATATCACTTGCAATACCTAGTTTTCCAGAAAAAGATCTGAGATAATTAGCATGAGCACCACGAGCCACATAAACCTTGATATGATCCCCATCCTTCTCAACTTGATCCCATGTTGCCCATTGACCACTATGATGCTGACTATAAGCAACCCATTTAGATCCACTACTGGGAATTACAACTTGTACCATCTCCCAGTCGCCCTCATGCTGATTTAACTCACCCTTATTAAAAGCATAAAACATCCAATATTGAACAACTGTTGTACCTCCTTTGAGATGAACTTTATAATAAACTGTTTGAGCATAACCAGCGCCTTTGTAATCATTTATAACTCCATCATCATTAACTGTTCCTTTTTGGTTGTCAAGATAGTGGTACTGATGTTCATCACCTGAATAAGTAGAAAGTAGAGATGCAGTTGGATTAGTCGAAATTGTACCTGTTCCGCCTATCTCATAAAGATAAGAATTATCAATATGATAAGAAGCATCCACAGGGTAACATGTTTCTTCATTTTCAAAATACAATATCGGCGCATACTTATTAGCAAGAGAGGCATCAGCAGAAACTGTACTGCAATTTACATTTAAAAAAAGTAAAAAAACCAGAGCGAAAACTACAAAAAAAACAGTATATCCCGTAAAACGGCCTCTAAACTTTAAAGTATTATTCCTCATATTTATCTCCCCCAAACACTATCACAAGTAATACCTCTTTTAGTTTTTAAATCTTTTTTTAAAAAGAAAAAGCAAGGATTTTAACAATAATTTAAATTTATGAAAGATAGTAACATTTATTAGTCTATGCTCCATATAAAAACAGGTAAAAATCTACCCAGATGATGGGATGAAAAAATTACTGAAAAAAATTACTGATTTAGTGTAAATATTAACACATGAAGTGAATACTATGAGCGAAGAAAAAAGTAAGCAAAATGGAAGTTATGATACCGATTCAATTAAGGTCCTTGAGGGGCTTGCAGCAGTTAAACAGAACCCTGCTATGTATGTCGGTAGTACTGACGAAAGAGGATTACATCATCTTGTATCTGAAGTCGTTGACAATGCTATTGATGAAGCACTAGCTGGATACTGTACAAAAACCCAAGTTTTTTTGAATAGAGATGGATCAGTAACTGTTATCGACAATGGAAGAGGTATACCTGTTGCTATGCATAAAAAATATAATAAATCAGGTGTAGAACTTGTTATGACCACGCTTCATGCAGGTGGAAAATTCGACAGTCATGCATACAAGGTTTCTGGTGGTCTACATGGCGTTGGTGTATCAGTGGTTAACGCTCTTTCCACATGGCTTGAAGTAAAGGTCAAAAGAGAGGGAAAAGAATACTATCAAAAATATGATCATGGAGCAGCAGTAGAACCTTTAAAAGAAACCGGAGCAGCAGAAAAAAATGGTACAATAATTACATTCTTACCGGATCCTGAAATATTTGAGACAGTAGACATAAATTATGAAACCATTGCAACCAGGTTAAAAGAGCAAGCATTTCTAAATGCAGGATTGCAGATAGAAATTACCGATGAACGTAGCGGAAAAAGTGAGATATTCAAATATGATGGCGGCATACGTGAGTTTGTCCAGCATATAAACAGGAATAAAACGTCTTTGCATCCAGATCCAATATATTTGAAAGCTGAAAAAGAAGATGTTGAAGTAGAAATTGCTATACAATATACCGATGGTTATACTGAGAATATTTTTACTTTTGCAAATAATATTAACACACATGAAGGAGGGACTCATCTTTCTGGTTTTAAGGGAGCTCTAACTAGAGTTCTTAATGACTATGGACGAAAAAATGGTTTGTTTGCAGGTATTGATTTTAGTTTAACTGGAGAAGACTGTCGAGAGGGAATAACTACTGTTATATCATGTAAAGTTAGAAGTCCACAGTTCGAAGGTCAAACCAAAACAAAACTAGGTAATTCTGAAGTACGAGGAATTGTAGAGAGTTTAACAAATGAAAAACTTAAGGAGTTTTTTGAAGAAACTCCAACTGTTGCCAGGATAATTATTGAAAAAACTGTAACAGCAAGTCGTGCTCGTGAAGCAGCTAGAAAGGCTAGGGAGTTAACACGTCGTAAGGGCCTTCTTGAATCCTCAGCTCTTCCTGGAAAGCTTGCTGATTGTGCTAGTCGTGATCCAAGTAAAACAGAAATATATATTGTTGAGGGAGATTCCGCAGGGGGCTCTGCAAAACAGGGTCGTGATCGTGAGTTTCAGGCGATACTTCCATTGCGTGGTAAGATTCTTAATGTCGAAAAAGCACGTATGGATAAAATCCTGAAAAACAATGAGATTCTTGCCCTTATTACGGCTATAGGTACGGGT
>JAUWGL010000098.1 GCA_030606465.1 Thermoplasmata archaeon
ACTCTTATACGATCTGCTGCTAAAAACTACAAAGATGTAATTGTTGTGACAAACAAAGAGCAATTTGACTGTGTTTTAAGTTCCCTGAAAAAAAATGGAGATCTTAGCATTAACAAAAGAGAAAAACTTGCACTTGAAGCATATACACATACCGCACAATATGATACAATTATTTCACGATACTTACGCAATAAATGGACAAATGAAATACTTCCTGATAACAACAACATAACATTAAGAAAAATTCAGGATATGAGATATGGAGAAAATCCGCATCTCAAAGGTGCTTTTTACAGATCTTTACCTGAAATTACAGAACCTTGTATTGTTAATGCATTAAAACTTCAAGGAAAAGAACTATCTTATAACAACATACTTGATGGAGACTGTGCAATTGAATGTATAAAAGAATTTATGGATCCTACATGTGTAATCATAAAACACGCAACGCCCTGCGGAATAGCAAGCGCAGATACATTACTAAAAACATGGAAAGACGCATATGCTACTGATACCTATTCACCATTTGGCGGAATTGTCTCTTTTAATAGAGAAGTTGGAAAAAATGTTGCAGAAGAACTATCTAATCTGTTTTTAGAAGTGATAATTGCACCTGGTTTTAGTAAAGAAGCATTAGAGATTTTTGGTAAAAAGAAAAACCTTAGACTTTTGGAACTGGAAGGCTTGGATAAAAAAATTAATCGGGAAGGAATGATATTTAGAAGTGTTGTAGGTGGTTTTTTATCTCAGGAGCGAGATGTAAAATTGACTCCTGAAAAAGACTGGGAGATTGTTACAAAGAAAAAACCAACAAAAAAAGAACTCATGTCCATGGATTTCGCGGTTAAATGCGTGAAACACGTTAAATCCAACTCAGTGGTTTTCGTAAAAGATACACAGACTGTTGGCATCGGCGGAGGGCAGACTGCCCGGATTGATGCAACATGGATTGCAACGCATAAAGGAAAAGATAACATAAAAGGATCTACTATGGCTAGTGACGCATTCTTCCCATTTAGAGATGGTATTGATGTAGCTGCTGAAGCAGGAGTAACAGCAATTATTCAACCTGGCGGAAGCATCCGTGACAATGAAGTTATCAAGGCTGCTGATGAACATGGTATAGCCATGGTTTTTTCTGGTCAGCGGTACTTTAGGCATTAATTATGTTGTTACTTCTTTTTAATAATTAAAAATACGATTATCGCTATGAGAAGGATTATACAAAACACCATTATCAACAATAAATTGTTAATCTCAGATTGTAGGTCTTTGACATCTTGATTTAATCCTGATTCTTTTTCTGTTTTATCGTATATTGTCATTGTTACATTTTTTTGTTCTATATTGCCATAACTCGACGAACTAAGAGTAAATGTTAAACTGTAATCTCCTAGAGGTATGTTACTAGGAATGTCAAAAAGTATTTGATAACTGGTTTCATCATTGCCTTCATCCACAGTTGTATACCATGAAGGTGCTATAGAGTACCAGGAGTGTTCCAACCAATCAATACCACCTGTCATATATAATCTGATACGAAGTTCAGTGTTTCCTGTGTTTTTTGCTGTGAGATTAACAATGGTTTTTGCTCCTCGTTCAACAAAAACAGTATCATCTATTATGATATCTGCATCAGGATAAGCAAAATCTTCCTCATAAACAACGATGTCACCATCAATGTTAGAGTATCGCCCATAATACTCATGGCTCATCAAGATTGGGTCTCCCTTAAAAATATCATATATATCTGGGCTTATCTCTAAAAGCTCATCCTCAGATAAATCTATGTCATTAAGATAATCATTATAGTACCCATAATAATTAATATTCGAGTAGAATGAAAGATCAGAAAATATTTCGTTTTTAATTCGATTTTTAGTAATACAAAAAACATTCACTTCAGCATAAGTCTCACTCACATCAGAAGCAGCTGTAATTTTAAGTGGGTAAAAAAGAAAATCTGTTTTAAAACGATAAACTATAGGATCAATACTATGTTCCTCTTCTGAAATATCAATAATATCAAAAACAAAATAAGAAATATCATCTTCAAGATATTCTTCCACCATATTTTGGAATTTAGATGAAAAAGTTATATCATTAAGACCGGCTTGCGCAGCAAAATCAGTAGCATAATCATTAAAGTTTGTTCCATTGAGAATATGAAATATGGTAATATTATGAGCACCAATAGTATCTTGAAAGGTTATCTCGACATTACTTGAGGGTGCTAATGCATCTTCGCCATATCCGTCAGATTTCATACGTGAATGATTCCAAGCCTCTTGCAATTTTTCATTAACAATTTCCTGAAGTTTTGTGAACGAATCGAAACTTCCTTCTGATACATTAATAGGATTAGAAGGCAATGGTATAACACGTAGAACCTTTGTAGCCTCTGAGCTATCAATATCTATTGATAAAATAAGAACTTCTTCTGTCCCATTCCATGCAACAATAGCATTCTGAGCTCGTTCATAGATATAAATCTGAGGTGGACCAATTATTCCACCATCTCCCAGAGCAGAAGGAGAAATTAGTGACATCACCAGCATTAGTATTATAACCAAACCACCTCTTTTATTCATATTAAATCATTAGCAGCTAACAATTTTCCATTATTTAAATTGTTATAAACTGGTTGGAATTTCCCAAACGTTTTAAACAGTGCTCTTGTATTAATTATACAATGCATTTTCAAATAAAAAAAAGAGATGGCCCTGCAAAAACAGGTGAATTAATAATCGAAGGGAAAAAAATTATCACACCAAATATACTCTTTGTAAATACTAAACGGTTTAAAGCCCCTGATTTCGCCGATATTCTTATAACAAATAATGATTCTAAAAACGCAAAAGCTACACTAAAGATTTCTAATTATTTTGTTTATCCAAAGGATCTATCAGAAGAATTGCAGTTATCAGCAATAAAACTCAATAAAAAAGAGAAAAACAACTATCATGTTTTACCCGGTAACAAAGATGTAATTGATGATGCATTGAAGGACAACCCTGCTTCTTTTTTTATTGTTGCAAATGCCTTTCAGCTTTTTCAGCAACCAAAAAAATTTGTAGATTTCATAGTAACACTAAGGGAAAAAATTGGTTATCAAAAAATGATATATCTCCCAGCTGTAGGTAATCCAAATAATTTTTCTCTTCTATCATACATGGGTGTTGATTTTTTTGATTCATTATCTGCAATTATAGCTGCAAGAAACAAAAAGTTACTATTTCCAACAGGTCAGTATCATATCAACGAGGTTGAGGAGTTGCCATGTAGTTGCCCATCATGTAGTAAATTCAAGGGTGAACTTGATGAGATGGATTTTGAAACAATTCTTAATCATAATTATTATGCAATAGTTAATGAGATAAAACATGTGAGAAATGCTATAAAACAGGGTGGTTTACGAGATCTTGTTGAAACAAGGGTTAAAACCAGTCCTCATCTGACAGCAGTTCCACGAAATCTTGACCTGAGTCATTATATGTTTTTAGAAAAAAGAACACCAGTGACAAGTAAAACCAGGTTGTTGATCACAGCAAAGGAATCACTTTGTAGACCTGAGATAAAAAGATTCCAACATAGAGTAACAGATAGATATAGGAAACCAGAATCTACTAAGGTTTTGCTTCTTCTACCATGCTCAGCAAAAAAACCATATTCTTTTTCAAAATCCCATAGGTTGTACAGGGATCAGTTGTTTTCATCGGGTAACCCCTTTGTTTTTCATGAAGTAATAATTACATCTCCGCTTGGTTTGGTTCCAAGAGAACTGGAGTTGATTTATCCTGCATCCTGTTATGATATCCCTGTGACAGGTGTGTGGGATGAAGATGAAAAAAAGATGATACAGGGGCTACTAGGAAAATATCTGGATATTAACAAATATGATAAAATCATAGCGCATCTTCCTAAAGAAATCATGGAATTCATAGAGGATTCTTTGGAAAAACTAGTTGTTACATGTGTTGATCATCCAACTTCAGAAAAATCATTGACTAATCTGTTAAAAATGTTAAAGGAAACATCTGAGTCATATGATAAAATAAAATCGCAGAGGAGGATAAAAGAGGATATTAATTGTTTTGCATCATACCAGTTTGGCAGAAAAACAGCGAAAGATCTATTGAAAAACTGTACTATCAGAGGTAAATATCCCTATCAGAAAATAATGCATAATAACACTCAGTTGGGGATGATAACCCGAGAAAGAGGTCTTATTTCTTTGACAATAAAT
>JAUWGL010000073.1 GCA_030606465.1 Thermoplasmata archaeon
GAATATGGTTCCAGTAGTTTCCTTTCATTATTATTTAGTGTTCCAATACTAATCATAATCTCTGCATCTGAAAATTTTGAGATTAGATCAATATCCATAATAACCAAGTTGGATTTTGTTTGAATACATATTGGGAAATCATGGATAAGAAGTTGTTCAAGGCAATACCGTGTTAGATGATATTTTTTTTCAACTGGTTGATATGGGTCTGTAACTGTTGAAATACCAACAATGCCTGGTTTTTTCTTTTTTAGCTCTTTTGAAAGAACAACAGGTATGTTTGTTTTAACATCAACAAAATCACCCCATCTACTTCTATCAGTTTTTATTACATTTGGAACATAACAATAGGCACATTTATGTTGACAACCACGGTAAGGGTTTAAAGAATAATCAAGACCAGGTAAAGATGAGGATGATAAAGCTGTTTTACATTTGATCTCCTTTATTTCCATAAAAATTCATCCTTTTTAGAAATCCTCAAGTCTTTTTTGATATAATCTATTTTTAAGAACTGCACTATTCCGAATCCATCTCTGAAGTGGTATATCCATTTTTTGTGAGATGAAAACAAGTGCTTGGTCAAGTGTGTCAAACTTACGATATGGTTTTTTTAAGGCTTGTCTAACACTTTCGCGGACATTCCAAACACCTATAGGCATAATATAACCAGGATGAGCCTCCCTGAGTACTAATGCTCCTGCTTGCCGTCGTTCCTTATTTAACGACTCATTGACTGCTAGACGAGCGGAATAATAACAACCACCTATCTCAGCATACGTTTTCCGCCCCTTGTAAAACTCATAACTGTTAAAAATCGAAATGGTTCTACCATATGGATTCCAAGTAGTATTTGGATACCATGCCTCAATGAGCTCATATTGCCATTCAGATGGCATCATGAGAACCGCCCATCTGTTGTCAAACTGATTATGATAGTAAACACGGTATTCATTTATCCGTGGGTATGTCTTGGTTTTTTTCATCAAGGTTTCTCCAACTGTGGAGTCAACAGCGGTGATACTCCAACGTGTAGGAACAAATCTTCTGTATTTT
The DNA here is from genome assembly GCA_030606465.1 of Thermoplasmata archaeon. Classification (GTDB taxonomy): domain Archaea; phylum Thermoplasmatota; class E2; order DHVEG-1; family DHVEG-1; genus JAUWGL01. Next base: position 1,057 of record JAUWGL010000073.1, read on the forward strand.
TTAACACCAAAAGCTCCAACACTAAAAGCTCGTTGGATTTTAGAAACTTTTACTCCATCTTTATACAAGTTAAAAACAGCATCACGTGCTTTCAGATCAGTATCATAAAAAGCCTTCTCAACATGTTGTTCATATTTAGGATTTGAGATATCAAACTTCCTTAAGGGAGCTGAAGGACCATGTGGTTGTACTTCATCATAAAAAGCTATTTTTCCACGTGGTTTTTTTTCAAAAACTGCCTCAGAAAAAACACTGTTTTTTGACAGAGCAAGCTCCCGAGTGTATTCCACAATCTTGTTTGAACTTTCAACATTATAAACATCAACATTGTGTTTTCCACGTATGAGCATTGAACGGAAATCTACTATATCATCAATGCTTCTATCTAACCATAATTCAGGTGTATCAATTAAAGATGTATCACCCATAACTGGAGGGATCATAGGTCCAATTGAAACCTTTGGATAACCAACTCGTCCAATGAAAACACTTGGTGGAGACGATCCACCGATTTTTAATGTATCAATCAATGGCCTGACTTTATCTCGTGAATGATATTTTACAATTACTGGACAGCGGGATTTACCGCATAAAAACTTTGTACCACGGCATAATGCGCATAAGCTAGGAGATTCCTGCCTTTTAATTGGTAAAAGTTTCTTTTGATTCTTTGAATTTAATTTATTGTTATGCAACATTGTATCATTGGATTATTTGTTTTAAATATCCTCCCAAGAGATGATTAAAAGTATATCCATTTCCACTCCAAATACTTATTTATTAGATATTGCATTCCGACTTCTGTTTATTATGGCAGCAAAAAAGTATACAAGTGATAGAAAGAGATCAAGGCCGGTTACAAAAAGAAAAAAAACAGACGCATTTAAAAAAAATAAGTTAGTCACAGGTATTGTTTTGATAATTATTGTTGTAGTAGCAATAGCTGGTGTTTATGTTGTTTATACTGGAGATAATGATAACAATGAATCAGGTGATCAAAACAATGGCTCTAATGGACAAGGCAATGAAGAAGGCAATCCAATTGCAGTTATAAATACTTCAATGGGAACAATTAAAGTTGAACTGTATGAAGACAAATTACCAATAACTGCAGGAAATTTCATTGATTTAGCAAATGATGGATTCTATGATGGACTTATATTCCATCGAGTAAAAGATAGTTTTATGATACAAGCTGGAAGATACTATCCAGATGGTTCACAAAAACAAAGTCCATATGGACCAATAGATCTAGAAATTCATCCAGATGTAAAACACGTAGATGGTGCAATATCTATGGGACAGATTCCAGGTGATCCCAATAGTGCGACAAGTGAGTTTTTCATATGTGATGGTGTACAACGTGGGCTCGATGATGACTACTTGCAAGAAACTTATGGTCAAAGAGGCTATGCTGCATTTGGTATGGTTATAGAAGGAATAGATGTGATGAGAGATATCGCAAGCACACCACACGATGAGAGCCTAGAACCTAACCCGGGTGGTGGAAAGCCATTGGAGGATGTTATTATATATAGTATTGAAATAGAAAATAATTAAAAAAATAATGGATATGGTATAAATGGGAAATAAAAAAGCAATATTTGATACAAATAAAGGAAGTTTTAAAATAGAACTATACGCTGATAAAGCACCATTAACTGTTGGAAATTTTATCAAACTTGTTGACCAGGGATTTTACAATGGACTTATTTTTCATCGTGTAATCCCAGATTTCATGATACAATGTGGTTGCCCACATGGAACAGGTAGAGGGGGACCTGGTTGGACAATACGAGATGAGCTTCACCCTGATTTAAAACATGATTCCAAGGGTATACTTTCAATGGCAAATGCAGGACCAAATACTGGTGGTAGCCAGTTTTTTGTAACCGTAGCACCAACGCCATGGCTTGACAAACATCATTCTATTTTTGGTAAAGTCGTTGAAGGTTTGGATGTCATTGATACAATAGCTAAGGTTGATACAGGGAGAAATGATAAACCATTGCAGGATGTTGTTATCAACAAAATTACTATAAAATAAAAATAAAGGGGGTTAAAATGACAATTCTTTCTGATGTAGATATAGAAAATTCTATGAAAAACAACGAACTTGGAATAGAGCCTTTTGTTAAAAAAAATCTTACACCAAATGGTTATGATCTTTCTATTGATGAAGTGTTTATTCGAAAAACAGATGAGCATATCAAAGAAGGGATTGCAACAATTCCTGCTCAGACATGGTTTGCAATTAGTACCAAGGAATTTGTGAAAATGGGACATCAAATTACTTCTCAGCTTTGGATTAGATCTAGTTATGCTCGTAAAGGTGTGATGGCTAGTTTTGGAAAGGTAGATGCCGGGTTTCATGGGACGTTGACTATTAGTTGTTTTAATTCAAATGATGAACCACTTGAGATTCCGATTGGTGATCGTTTTTGTCAGATAGTTTTTGAACATCTTTCTTCGATACCATCTGAGCTTTATGATAAGAAATCTGGTAACTATCAAAATCAGCGAGGAGTAAAACTATAATACTTTTCTGGCAAATGTTAGATAGCCAGTATGACCGAGCATGTCAAAACTTGGTCGTGTGCCACGATCAGAGACTACCATCTCTCGCTGAATGTTTTCAAATGTTTTAACTTCGATAAAACTATGTTTTTTAATTTCTTTAACGGTTTGTTCTACTTGTGATATAAGTGGAGAATACGTACATAGATAACCACCGGGTTTTAATGCATTCCATGCATGGTTTACTGCATCCCATGGATTAGGGATATCAAGAATAATTGCATCTAATTCTTTTTCATAGATCCCTTTAGTAACATCCTTGTTTTTTGTTGTAACATATTTTTCTAATTCAGCGTTTTTGAGATTTTTCATAGCATGATCAATAAAATCTTCACGATAGTCATATGAGATAACCTTGCCATTCGGTGCTACTATGTTAGCAAGTGCTATGGTGAGTGAACCTGAACCAATGCCTGCTTCAAGCACTATATGACCTGATCCAATAGAACAATTCATGATAATATGGGCAGCATCTCTTGGTAGAATGATTTGTGCACGACGTTTCAAACCCTGGAGTTTATCCAAAAGTGATGGTTGTAAAATCCAGAATTGTTTGTTTCCTATTTCTATTTGTTTTCCATATTCCCTTCCAACAAGACTACCCGGATCGATTACACCTACTCCCTTGTATTTATCGGTTTTACCAGAGGTTTTGATAATAAATTTTTTGTATTTTTCGTCGATGAGAACAATTGTTTCGTCTTTTCCTATTTTTTTCATAATAACCCATTTAAATCTCTATTATTGAACCAAAACCTATATCTTCAACATCAAGCAAATCTTGCCATTTATCATAGCATTCACATTCTAGTTTGTTAAAAACTTTTGTATCCTGATGTAATGAAAAATCTGCTATTGTATCAAGAAATTTATGATCACATGCCTTGCAATTATGAGCCCCTCGGATACTACCTCCACCAACAACGTCACATTTAATTCTAACATCCTTAGTTGTTTTTTTACTTTGTTTCAATATTTCAACAACACTCCAAAGCCATGCTGGCCGGTATTGTTTACGATACCATAAATAATCAACCAAGGTGTTACGTTGAATATTTGTTGGATTAAAGGATATAGTATCGGCAATCGTTTTGATCTTTTCAACAGTGCCTTCAGCGTCTTCAATGGATTTTTTTTCTGTCAAAAAAGGAGGTTTAATGAGCACATATGTTTTCAACTTGAAACCCTGTTTTTTTAATTTTTCAGTAGCTTTTTTATAATCTTGAAATGTGAACCCTTTGTTGATAGCTTGTTCTCTAATAAAATCATTAGCAGTTTCTAATCCTACACCTATTTCAAATATTTTAGATTTGGAGATTTTTTTGATTTCAGAAAGTCTACTATTCGTTATGTATTCCGGACGTGACTCAACAGAAACCTTCTCTGCTGTTTCAAAAATCCTATGTAGGATTTTGTTTCTAACACCTGGTTTAACCTCATTATCATCAAGAAAACTCCCTGAATTAAAAATTTTAACAAATTTCTGATCAGAATAACTCTCCATCATGGTGTCAAACTGTTTTAACAAATCCGTATCAGTAACAGTTTTCCACATGCTATCATTGAAATATCCGCACATGCTACATCCTGAGTTTAGAGCCCATGAGCAACCTCTTGTTCTGAAAATAATTACAAAAGTATCAACAACATCATCATTGTTGAGAACATCTTTTTCAGACCAACATCGAACAGGCTTGGCTGGATCCCTGGTTTTTGGTGTGAAATCTTTTTTCAGGTTTCTACAGAACTCTGATAACTCTTTCATGTCTAGTTTCTTCTATCCTTTTTACGGTATTTAAATATTATAAATACAACTCCAAGGGAGATAAGGAATGCTAAAATCTCAAAACCTGGAGCTTCAAC
>JAUWGL010000054.1 GCA_030606465.1 Thermoplasmata archaeon
TTTATCCTCAACAATAATTTTTTCTTTGATGTTTAAACCACAGCATCTTATAACTGGATATGAATATCTATCTATGATAAGACTTCCTTCTTTTTGTTTATGAAGCACTCCAAGCTCAATTAGAATATTTTTAATATCATCATTTATCGGCAAAACCAATGACGAATCATTATCTATTTTACCATGTTCTTTAACATAACTTGACAGAGGAGCCAGATCATCTGGAGCAATGTCATGCCAAAAAAGATTATAATATGGATGAAGCGGGATATTATATTTAGTTGATATTTCAAAGGCATCCATATGTGATGGTTTTTGTAAATCAATTTCTCTTCCAAAATCCTCTCTTATTTTTTTAATAAGTTTTTCTTCCGCTTCTTTTAAATCTGAGAATGAATAATTTTTTGGTAAACAACCAAGTGATTTTTGTAGATCCTGAATCCACCATTCATATACATAACTAGAATCTGGTAGCAAAGCATTGTTTTCAATGAATTCCCCAAATGGAATTAGAATCTCACCTAGATCAATTATTTTTTTAATCTCGCCTTTTTTGAAATTTTTTGGAGCATTAACTTGAATTAAATCACCGTTTTTTAGTAAAACAATAGGACCCTCAATACTGCTGCATGGTGTCCCAATTGTTCCCTTACCAGGTCGTTCTGTTTTAATCTGTGTACCTACAGCAACAAAATTATCAAGAATATACATAGCAGCAGGGTTTATCGCAGTGGATGCAAGACCAGCTGTGCGAGCTCTGCCATAACGCAATCGAAAACCACCCTTCCTAGAAGGATGCGAAAAAACAGGCCTACCCGCAATAACCTCACCAATATATTTAGCAGAAGAAGCAATAATAGGTATTTCCTTATTTTTTTTACTGTCATCACCAGATTCTTTGTTTACAAAGATATCAAGAAACTCCCAGCCTTTAAGTCTCATTTTTTTAACATGTTTCAGTATTTTTGGTGCTTTAAGACAAAGACCTTCAGCTATTACAAGACATGCACCGCCTCGTAGACGGTTGGTTCCAACTCGTGGTAGATCACGGTATCCTGTTACTTCTTCGTCTTCTGTTCCCTCGCCATTTATACAGATTGGGCAGCCTCTGATTATTTTTTCGATTTCATCAACTGATGGTATATATTGAAGATGCTGTGCTCTTTTGTACAGTGGGATTTCTTCTTTATAGCGTTCTACCTCCCCATCAGTTGGCATATATCGTCCGATATTCATTTCTCTTCGTACAACATCAGCGATGAGAACACTCATGGCTTGCCCAGTTCCGCCAGCGCTACGTATTGGCCCTGAAAAATATAAGTCCACATAGTTTGATCCCTCTTTGTTTGTTCCTAGTTTTACTTCTGCGATTCCTTCTAATGGTGCTACTAGGACACCTTCGGTGAGTATTGCAAGTCCTGTTCGTATTGCCTGGTCCAGTGCGTTTTCTACTTTGTTAAATTTGTAAGTTTTTCCACTGCCTATTTCTTTAGCGATTTCTAATGAAACAAGTTCTCTATTTCCTATTTTTTTTGTGACTGTACGTATTTTTGGTGCTATGCCTTTTGGACCTACGAGTTGTTCTACCCGGGCAGCAAGGTCTAGTGCTTGTGGTATTTCAATTTTTAATTCTGGATCAAGTCCTTTTTTTCTTGCTTCATCTGCAATAGTATAACAGACATCTATGTTTTTCTGCAGATTGCTAAAATACTCATGCATATCTGAGCTGGCTGCAACGTTTTTAGATAAATCCCCACCCATGTTTACAGATCCTAAAAAGTCAACAATTTTATGAATATGAAAAATAGGTTTAAAGCTTTGTATAAAAAATGTTATCAAAACAAAGCTTAGAAAAATTTACTGTTAAAATCCATCATTGTAATATTACCAGACTTGAGATCAACAAGGGGTAGTTTTGCAGAATCAGGAATAAAATTCAACATTTTCTGATAAGAAGTCTGTGCTTGCCAGCTAGAAGCATTTATTAAAGTAACACCACGGTAATCACCAATAGCAGCCAGGTGAACATGACCTGTTACAAATATATCAGGAACTTTGTCTATCACCATGTAATCAGAATGTTCAGGAGCAAGCGGTGTGTAACCACCATAAGTTGGAGCAAGATGATGTTTCCTAAGCATAACCTTCATAGTCTCCACAGGCTCATTATACTTCAACTGTTGAATATTTGTAGCAAAATCAAGAAGACTCTGACCATGATACGATAAGATTTCAACACCATGCAAAGAAAAATAACAAGGATTACCAACAAAAGTGATATCATTACCAGAAAACAAATCCTGGATTTCTTTTTCAAACGTAGGCTGAGGCTCCGCAGGTCTTACCGCATCATGATTCCCAGGTTGCATAATAATAGGAATATGATCAGGGATTAGCTGAAACTGTTCAGCAAGCGCTTCATACTGTCTATACACATCAGTTATTGAAAGTTCTTCCTCCTGATCAGGATAAATACCTATCCCATCGACAACATCCCCTGGAACCACCAAATATTTTATTTTACCAGCAACATCTTTCTGCCGGGAGTTCCCAACCTCGCCATTCAGCCATCTTAGAAACGACTGCCATTCCTTCTCCATGAATTGTTTACTACCTATATGAATATCAGATAAAAAAGCAGCACATACTGGCACATCAGATTTATGTTTCTCATTTTGAATACTGATATCTGGGAAGACAACACTTTTTATTACAATTAGATCGCTATTTTTACTAAGTTGACCTTTTATCCCGATTATTTCATCCAATACAACTTCATTTGCCATATTGATAACTTCAGGACTGTTTTTCAAAGCAATAGCTGTTGCAACACCTGTGTCATCTTCGATTTCTATCAGCTTATGTCCATTTTTTGTAGTTCTCACATTTTTAATTATTCCGATAAGTTGTATCTCCTGTACATTGCTCTTCTTAACCCGGTTTATAGGAATGGCATTAGCAATCTCTCGTCTTTGACTTCGAAGTATTTTCCGTAAAACATCATATCTATCAACAAATAATTTTGTAAAATCACTTGTAGTTCCCTCACAATTACTATTACCAGTTACATCTTTGATAATCTGAATCTCAGATTCATATTCCTTGGCTTTAGGTTTCCATCCTTTTACCTTCTTGATTTCAACCAGATCTGGTTTTTTCGTATCCATGGGTTCTTCAGCAGGCAGATCTATCTGGTCATCTTTATCAGGATCATCATATTCTAATTCAAATTCTCCACGGGGTTTAAGTTGTGGCTCATCACCATAAATACTTAAAAGCATTTTCGTCTGCAGTTCTTTTTTTTCTAAAATGTTCACAGATGGTTTTGATTCTGCTACTGTTTTTGTTGATTGTTCAATGTTTTTAATATGATTAATTGTTAAAACAAGAGGATATTCCTTAAGATTTTTAGTTATAAAAGATGTGAAATCCTGTGGATTTTCTTTAGCTAAAATATAATCCAATGTATCTGGTTGTACGAATGTACCATGCTCTGAGAATGATTCAATTATTGATTTCATCAGCCTATCCCATGGGAAATAATAATACTATGGTATTTTAGAATAAGTGTATATAATTAGAGGGTTTTTAGAATTATGGTTAAAACAATGATCTAGTTTCAGCAGTCAACGAAAACAATTAATATATAAAACTTTCTATAAAAACTTGTTTTTGAAAGGAAAAAAGAAAGTCATACATGAAGAGTTCATATTAACATAATTATTTGGTGTTTTTTCCCATATTTTTCAGAAAAACATAAATAATAGTATAAACTAACATTAAATTAGAAACAAAAATAAAAAAGAGAAACGGACATGATAAGCATAAAAATCTACAAACAAGGAAAGGATCTTCTCATCGGTGCATGCGACGAAAAACTAATTGGAAAAAAATTTGTAGAAGGAAAATTCCAAATAGATGTATCCAAAGAGTTCTATGATGGACATAGGATAAGTGCAGATGTTTTAAAAAAATATCTGGAAGATGCTACAATTGCAAATCTTGTTGGTAAAGAAACAATAAAATATGCAATTGATTTTGGATTCATTGATCCGGATAGTGTAATTAAAGTAAAAGGTATTCCCCATGCTCAAATGGTAAGAATGATGTAACCATTGTAACATCATGATTTAATCTTATTTATCTTAGATTGGATTTTATCATAGTGACTTCCTCTCCAATAGATTTTATCACATTTTGAGCAAAACCAAAACCTGTCATTATTTCTAAATACTTTCTCCGGAACTTTGTTTTTAACATCATCTCTTTTGATTTCATTAAGAATAGTATCGCAAAGTGAACATCTAGATAAAACCGTTTTTTCGTCTACATCCACATTTTTAAGAATAACAGAAAGTTGTTCATCAAGATCTATAGAAGTCATCTCAACGATTTGTATGTTTTTCTTTTTCGCCCTTATGATTAACTCTTTATCTCTTGTGATAAGAACACGGTTTTCTTTTTCTGCCATCTCCAAAAGCTCGTCATCATCCATTTCAGCGTTTGCATAAAACGTATCAAAACCAAAAAGACGAAGCCATTTAGCAAGTGTTCCAAGCATTTGATCGCATAAAAATTTCATTTTATCATTTTGTAATGAATAAGAATCCCCGGTCCAATCCTACTGGTTTCTACAATTTTTAAAGAGATCAACTCATCGATATTTTTTATTCCCTCTCCATCAGCCATAGTAGGTGTATCCTTACCTCCAACTATCATTGGACCAATATAAACATATAATTCATCAGCTAATCTTTGTTTCAAAAAATTCCAAATAACTGTACTTCCGCCTTCCACCATCAACATTTTAATCCCACGATCATACAGCAAATCTAATAATTTCTCTAAATCAATAAAACCATTTTGATCTGTCTCACATTGAATAACTTCAACATTATTCCCATATTTTTTGTTACATTTTTCAGCTGCAATTATAAACGTTTTTGCAACACCATCCGCAGCTAGAGCAGCCTCAGGTGTTTTACAATGAGAATCCAAGATAATACGAATAGGCTGATGCGGCTGCTCCACGTATTTTTCCTTTACAGTTAGTTTTGGATCATCAGAAAGAACTGTGTTAATTCCAACAAGAACAGCATCATACTTGTTACGTAATTTATACATGCGTTCTATGTCCTCGTTACATGATATTCTAAGCTGTTTCCTAGTTGGAAGAGCAATTTTTCCATCTGCAGACATTGCACAATTTGCAATTACATATGGTTTATTCATATAATCTCACTTAGGATAAAGAGGACAATCTTCCTTGTTTTCAGGGCAAATACCCTTGCTTTTACACATAGGTCCTGCGTTTTTAAAAATAATGGGAGCTACTTTTGTTACTTCTTTTAGCATTTTATTTGCAAGCTGACGTATCTCCCATTGAGCATGCATACAGCAGCGAAGTTCAAAAAAATTCAACAGAGATCTAGCATTCATTGTTACAATAACATTTGTACAAGCAGCATTTGGAAGCACAAAACGCGAATCCTGAGCAGGTATGCCCATCTCAAGCAGTTTATTATATTGCTCCCAAATAGTGTTCATAGTTTTTTCATAGGCTTCCTTCATTTGTTTATTTTTTGCAATTTTAGGAGGAATTACATAATTTGGCTCTTTAAAATCCACATACCGCTGACTCTGCTGTGCATAGCTCGCTATACGGTGCCTCACCAACTGATGAGTTAGAGAGCGGCTTACATCACTAATTGCAAAAGTAAAACACGTATGCTCAATGACACTGGTATGACCCTGGTTCATTACATGCTCAAGTATTGCTTTTAACTCTTTATCAGATGATTTATCTAAATCTTCAGGTTTTATTTTACTATGTGTAAGCTTAGCTGCCATAGCAGGCATTTTCTCAGGATTAGGCAAAAAACCTATGAGTTTTACGTTCATTGATAACTCCCCTGCCACCATATAATAAATCGCTTTTATTAGTTTTGAGGTCGAAATGAGGATTGTACAGATTAATATCAATAAAAATGCAGATTAATACTAGTAAAAAACCATAAACTTTTAAAAAGCATTAGAATTACACTGAAACATAAGCCAAGGAAAAGTAGGGAGGAAAAAAATGATTACATTTATTGTGACAACTATTTTTTGTTTTATAATATACCTATTGCTTACCACAGGCAGTGGAACAGATATATGGATTTGGAGTTATGAAGAACTTCTATTTGGAATTATACTTTCAGCAATCAGCGGGTTTGTTGCTAGAACAATTTTTGTGAAGAAAAGTCTAAGAATGCTGAATCCTGTCCGATGGATTATGTTTCTTGTATATGTT
>JAUWGL010000143.1 GCA_030606465.1 Thermoplasmata archaeon
AGGACACCTTATCAGGCTTTTCTTGATAAAACAAGGGAAAATAAGAAAAGAGCGTGTTGAGATTATGAATTTGAAAAACCAGGAGAAACTTAATTCGGGAATACACAGTCAATTTCTAAGGAGTGTGAATTTTACCAACTCTCAATTGATGGGGTGCCCCCCCAAATAAACAGAGTATAATATAAAAAAGTAAAGGAGAGAGTTCCTGATATACAACTAGTTATTTACAAAGCCCCAGTTACTTGAATCAAAAACATCAATATAATAACTAGTGAAATAAAGCATATACTTATTATGTCCTCTATCCTGTTTTCTCCTATCTGCATCCCATCCTTGTATTTTTAGAAAAAATATGTTAAAACACTTTATTTGTCTTTTTTGTAGGCGAATATATAGATATATATATGCACTTCTATATTCGATATTTTAGCCATTTATAGTAGATGACATAAATAATAGGACAAATATTGATTCGATTAATTGATGAACAAGATATTTTATCCTTATTATAATGTCCAACAACTTACGTTACATACTATTAAATTAGAAAAATTTATTAACAACTCTAAAGCTCCCAAAAGAGGCTTGGTGTTTTAAAAATGGAAGCAATTATTCTCGCAGGAGGGTTCGGAACAAGACTCAGACCATTAACATATACAAGAGCAAAATCATTATTACCTATTCTCAATAAACCTATGATAACCTATCTAATTAATATGTTGCCAGATAAAGTAGACAAAGTAATTCTTGCTGTGAACTATAGAAAAAAACAGATCGAAGATTACTTCAAGAAAAATGATTTCGGAATGAAAATAATTGTTAATGACGAACCAAAACCTTTGGGAACAGGAGGGGCAGTTAAATTCGCTGAACGATATATAACTGATAGCTTTTTTGTTTTAAATAGTGATATAATCTGTTCTTTAAATCTCGATGAGATGATCAAGTTTCATATGAAAAACAATGCTGTTTCCACTATTTCTTTATGGCCTGTAGACAATGTCTCAGAGTTTGGTGTTGCAGATGTTAGAGATGATGGGAATATTATCGGTTTTGTAGAAAAACCAAAACCAGAGGATGCTCCATCCGATTTTATTAATGCTGGAGCTTATTTTCTTGAACCTGAGATTTTGGATTATATTGAGACCGGGCGTTTAGTTTCCATGGAAAAAGAAATATTTCCTAAGATAATCAAAGACACAGGTCGTTTCTTTGGTCATAAATTTGAAGGTTATTGGATGGATATCGGCCGGATAAGTAGCTATAAAGAGGCACATAACTTTTTACTGGAAAAACAAGGCATCAATAATTATCAAGGGGATAACTGTGAAATAAAAGGTAGTTTGAGGAAATCCTGCATAGGTAACAATGTCCATATTGGAAAAAATTCAAAATTAGAATCAACCATTGTTTATGATAACGCCATCATAGGAGAAAATGTTGTTTTATCCGGTTGTATAATTGGTGAGAACTCTAAAATCGGTAGTTTTTCAAGCATTAAAAACTCGGTTCTTGGTGACAATGAAAAACTTGCAGATAACAGTAATATAAATGAGAGAATTGTTTGGACTCAGCCTACACCAGAAGGTTATCCAGATAAACAGATTGGCAATGTGATAGAACAATAATCTAAGACATTATAAAAAAGATTATACGAAAATCATTTATTGTAATCATAGTTACAGGTCTCTGTTAATGTAACTTCGGGTGGTAAGTAATTTATGACTAAATTGTTTGGTACAAATGGTATAAGAGGCGTTGTTAATGAAGATATGAATGTCGATCTTGCTCTTGGTATTGGTAAAGCATGGGGTACATTTCTGAAAAGAACCGTTAAAAGACCAAAGGTTGCTATTGGAACTGATGCTAGGCTTTCTAATCATATGTTAAAAAACGCTATTGCAGCAGGGTTGCTCTCAACAGGCTGTGACGTTGTTGATGTTGGTCTTGTTCCTACACCTACTTTACAGTATGCTGTTAAAGAAAAAGATTTTGATTCAGGTGTTATAATAACAGCTTCGCATAACCCTCCTAATTTTAATGGCATAAAAGGAGTCGCCAGTGATGGAACAGAATTCACAAAGGATGCTGAGGATGAGATAGAAAGGATTTATTTTGAGAAAAACTATGCTCTTTCAGATTGGAAAGATGTAGGGGAATTCTCAACATGGGATGATGCGATTGATTTATACATTAATGGTATACTCAAAGCTGTTGATGTTGATTTGATTAAAAAGAAACAATTTCATGTAGTACTAGATTGTGGAAATGGTGCAGGATGTCTGGTGACACCAGTTCTTCTTAAAAAACTTGGTTGTAAAATCACAGAACTCTATTGTGAACCTGATGGAACATTCCCGGGGCACAACTCAGAGCCCCTACCTGAGAATCTTACCGATTTAATTGGAAAGGTCCCTGATGTAAAAGCAGATTTAGGAGCCGCACAAGATGGAGATGCTGATCGAGCAATATTCGTTGATGAAAACGGTGAGTACATCTGGGGTGATAAAACACTGGCTTTAGGTGCAAAATATGCAATAAAGCAAAACAATGGCGGAATTGCAGTTACTCCTGTTACTACATCAAGTTGTTTTGATGATGTGGTTAAAGAAAACAATGGGGAAGTTATACACACCATGGTTGGTTCACCAGTTGTAGCCAGGGTCATGATTAAAAACAACTCGGTTTTTGGCGGAGAAGAAAACGGTGGTCTAATATTCCCTGAGATGCAACACTGTCGTGATTCAGCAATGAGCATCGCAAAAATAATGGAAATAATGGCAAAAGAAAACAAAACCTTATCAGAGTTAATAGATGAAATACCAAAATATACTGTTTATAAAACCAAAATGCCATGTCCAGATGATAAAAAAGAAATAGTTATGAAAACACTAGCAAGTCAGACAAAAAACGACAGCGATATAATAAAGATAGATGAAACAGATGGTGTAAAGCTTTATTTGAAAGATGGATGGGTTTTGATGAGGCCCTCTGGAACAGAGCCGATCTTTAGAGTGTACTGTGAATCAAAAGATAAAAACAAAGCAGAAGAACTAGCACTACAATACAAA
>JAUWGL010000052.1 GCA_030606465.1 Thermoplasmata archaeon
TGAATATGTTAATCTTAGGCAAAAAAAAGATATTTACAACCGGACAAAAGAAATTTCTAAAGAAAAACTTATGAAAATGCAAGAAACCACTGGTAAAATTACTTCATCAAGATCTGGTAAGAAAAAAGAAACCCGGGTGGAAGCTAAGTTTGAAACTAAATCATATGAACTAAAACCTGTACGTTCAAAAATAACAAAAGATGCCAAAGTTGAAGAAATACGGATAAGCAGACCTCGTAAACAAAAAGAAGTTATACCTGTTGACGCGAAAAAAGATGAAACTGAAAAAGTGATTTCTGAGAAAAGAATGAAAAGACGTGATTATGATTGGTTTGAAGGCACAGATGATGTTCGTTATGAAATAGATAAACTTACTGGTGAGATTGATGAGGAAGGTATAGATAAATGGTTTGAAGGTGTTGATGATCTTAGAAATAAAATTGATGAAAGAATGAAGAAGAAAGATAAAAAAAAGAAAGAAGAAAAAGAAGAGTAAATTTGGTCTGAAGTAGTGTTTAAATATTGCTTTGATATTTTGAAATTACGAGAGATATAAATGGAGAATAAAAGGTCTACATATTCAGAACGTTCTGACACATTTGAAGATCAAATAGCAGATGTGCCTGCAGAATCAATTAAGTCTGAGTTAGATTTCCAGCCTTTGCAATCAGTTGAATATCCAAGTAAAAAGCCATTAAAAGAGCCCATTCGAAAACCAAAAGATCATATAATTTCATTGATTGTCACAATTGCTGTTATTTTCCTTATTATATCAGCTTTTTTTCTTCCATGGTATTGTGTTTCAATTGAAATGTCAATGTTTTTCTTTATGCCAATGGAAATTGAATCTGATATGAATTTTCGTCTGACTGGAGTTGATCTTGGGGTGGATGCTAGTATGATGACGAATCAAATCAATGAAACCTCAATGAGTTTTAGTTATAATGAGATAAAAGAGGAAGCAGAAGCACAGGGAAAGGATATTGATCTAAATATTTTTGATAATACGATGTATCTTATTATTGCAACTCTTGTCACAGTTATCTTATCTTTAATAGGTATACTAGGAATTATATTCCATTTTAAAAATAAAAACAAGATGAAAAAATTAGGAGCTCTTTTTGGTGTTATTACATTTATCCTAGCCTTTGTTACAGTTGGCTACTTTATGCTGGCGTGGGACTCTACGATTATGAACGAAACTCCATCTATGATGGAAAATGATCCATCTAGTGCAACGACAGATCAATCATCAATGTTTGGTTCCAATGAATCTACAACTGATTATTCTGGTTTAGGTTTTTGGGATAGCAAGAGCCTTAGTTTGGGTTCTGATAATGATAGCACAGGTGGATTTTTTTCCAGTATGTTTTTTTCCGCGTCTGTTTCAACAAGTCCTGGATATGCTTGGTATCTAATAATTGCAGCTGGTATTATTGCATTGATATCTTCTATTATACTTATAGGTAAGAGGATAAAAATTCTTTTGCCAATCGTTGTCATTATAGCTGTTATACTCATTGGAGTGCTATGGTTTGCCTCGCTTAATGCAGAACCTGAATCATCTACTAAATTATCGATGGATGGCTTTGATCTAGATTCATGGGGTGAAGAGGCAAGTCCTGAAGAGATAAGCAGGTTTATTGGTACGTGGCATGTAGATGTTGAAAGTTCTACTGGATATCATTCTGGTTATAATTATACTGAGGAAACGTGGATTTTATGGGAAAATGAAACATATAACAATTACAAAATTTTCACCGTCTATGAAAATGGACGTGGGAGTGAGGGTAGCACATGGAGTGTAAGAGATGGAAAATTGTACTATTCAGGTAGCTATAATTATGAATTTTCTGAAAATGATACTCGTCTTACATTAACAGATCCATCTGGTCAAGAGACTGTTGTATTGAACAAAATCAACTAATCGCGTTCAAAAATACAAACATAACTAAACATCTCCTAATAATTAAAATTGGTTTTTTAAGACATTACCAGCAATGTATAAGTATTGCTTTTTACTTTACGAATAAACAGATGGTGAAAGGTAAAAAATTGATATCAGATTTTTATGAGCTACGTGTTAATCAACTGATGGATAAAAGAGTATGGGATTTACCATTGGTAGAAGAAAAAGAGGATGTACATCATGTGCTTTCTATTCTTGGCGGTCGGAATCATATTTGGGTTGTGAAGGATAAAGAAGGTAAGGAGCTTGTTGGTGTTATAACTGAGCATGATGTGCTTTCTGTTCTTGCTCCAAAAAATTTTCCTTCATATGTTTTTGGTATGCCTGATATAAGCTCTATTAAACATGGGACTGCGAAAACGGCTGAGGATGTCATGTGTCATAAGATTATAGATTGCAAACCTGATGATAAAATTCTTGATGCTTTGACGAAAATGGTGAAATATGAGCTTAGAAGACTCCCGGTTGTAAGTGATAAAAAACTTGTTGGTGAGCTTACGCTTCACCAGCTTATTAGGAAATATTATGCTGCTACTCAATATCATCCAATGGTAGAAGATGAAGAAGGTTGATGCCAACGGAAATATTTAGTGTTTTATTATTGGTTGCTTTAGCTCTGATATTCGCTAGGATTTTAGGATATTTATTTGATAGATTAAAGCAGCCTGCTGTTGTAGGTGAAATAATTGCTGGTATTTTCTTAGGTGGTGTTGTACTTGCAGTTTTTTCAGGGCAGATACTTGTTTTTTATGATTATAAGCTTTCACTTCCTCAGTTAGATTTTACTTCTAATGAGTTTGTTTTACTAGCAGAAATTGGGATATTGTTTTTACTTTTTATATCTGGACTTGAGACAAGGATATCCAAGTTAAAAAAGATGGGACGGACATCATCTTTTGTAGCTGTTGGGGGAATAATGTTTCCTTTAGCATTTGGTGTTTTTTCAGGTTTGTCCTTTGGTTTTTCATCGCAGGAAAGCATAGTGATAGGATTAATTCTTGTTGCAACATCGGTGGGTGTAACTGTTAGAACACTTATGGATTTACATGTCCTGGATACAGATGTTGGTACGACCGTACTAGGTGGTGCTGTTATTGATGATATCCTGGGTATTATCCTTTTGGCTTTTGTCCTTGGGATAGAATCTTTAATGGATGCAGTTTGGATTAGTGTTAGAATCGCTGTTTTCTTCCTGATCTTTTTGATTCTTGGATTAAGAATTATAGATAAAATACTTGATCTTGGTGAAAGAATTCATCTTCCAAAAGCGTTTCTTAGTATCGCCTTGTCTATTTTGCTTATATATTCATTTTTTGCTGACCGGGCGGGTATATCAGGTATAATTGGTGCGTTTATAGCAGGGATCCTGATTGGGCAAACCGTTAGATCACATAAAATTGCAAATGATGTAAAAACAGTTGGTTATGGTTTTTTTATCCCCTTGTTTTTTGTATGGGTTGGAGCAAGTTTATGGGAGAATGCTGGGGATGATCCTTTATCACTTGCAGTGATAGGAGTGTTTTCAGCAGTAATCATTATTGTTGGTATAGCTGGAAAAATAATAGGATGTGGAATCGGAGCGAAACTTGCTGGGATGAATAGTAGAGAATCTTTGCAGATTGGTGTTGGCATGATCCCTAGGATGGAGTTGGCACTCATTATTGTAGCTGCTGCTATCTCACATGAAATTTTAACTGGAGAAGCTGCACATCAGATTTTGGTTACCACTGTACTTTTAACTATTGTGACGGCTCTTGTTGCACCGTTTTTGATCAAAGCGACATTTAAACATAGCTAACAATGGAAAACTTTTTTAATTAATACTTCATACTAGAATTGGTAAGATTATGGCTAGACTGCCAAAACCAAAATATGAAGTTATTGAAAAAACACTGAATAAGATCACAAAGAAACCAAGAACGAAAGCAACATACAGATCATACATTAACCTTTATTTCAAACTACTCAATGTTAAGAACCCTGAAACCTATTTCACGTCAAAAAGAGATTACACTAAGGATGTATGGGAAGTTGCAGAGAAAATAGAGAACATGCCCCCAAAAACACAAAGCATACTTTTTACTGTTGTAAAACGGTTCTTATCTCGTAATGATGTTGAAATTAAACAGAGGGACTGGGAAGATATCGCAAGTAGAAACGAATTGAAACGTGCTTATGCAATAGTTGATGATGCAATACCAACCAGTAACCAATTAAAACGCTTATTGCAATTTGCAGATCCTAAAATAAAAACATTGGTTCAGTTCCTATCTACAACTGGATGCAGAATACATGAAGCATTACAGCTTACCTGGGATAATATAGACTTAAATACACGAATGGTAAAAATATCTGCTGAAATATCAAAGACATCGAGAAAGCGTTATACTTTTTTCACTGAAGAAACAAAAGAGATGCTTGAAATATGGCAAAAAGAACGAGTTCGCTTTATTGCCAATAGTATGAACAAATCTATCTTTGTAAGAAACAAACTAGAAGCACAGGGGTATACTATTAAAAAGAGTGGGGATAAATGGAAAATCTACAAGGGTGGTAAAAAGATTGACAAACAGGATCTAATTAAACTGGAGCAAAGGGTATTTCCCTTCTCGGCACAAACAGCAACCGTTTCATGGAATGGCTTGTTAGAAAAAGCAGGTGAACCATTTAATAAGAAGGATAATAATACACGATTGAAACATCCTAGATACCGCTATCATTTTCACAGTCTTAGAAAATTCTGGTTTCGTTCTTTCCAGAATACCGATGCAAATAAGAACCATATTGATTTCATTGGGGGGCATCAAAGTCTATTGGATCAAACCTATACTGATTTTCTAAGCCAGCCTGAGAAGCTTAAAGATACATACGATAAATTTAGTTCATGTCTTTTGATTTTTGAAACACAACCTGATCTTACAGATATAAACCAACAGTTAGCAGAGAGAAATGCGGAGATGCAGGATTTAAAACAAACAATAGAAGACAACAAGATACAAATTTTAGAATTGAGAGTAACGATACAGGAATTAAAAAACGGAAAATAAATTTTCCCCTCAGCCATATGCTTGTTAAAGATATTCGCCCTATTTATCCAAGACTTAAAGATATATTGCCAAATGGTGAGGCCTCACCATTTTCAAACTATAGCTTTGAGAATACTGCCGTTTAGAATGTTTTTCTGAATGGTGGAATTGGTGGAATTTACATCAGTTTTGGTGGATTTTCCACCAATTCCTGTTTGATGAAGAAGTAGGTAGAGAAGTTGGAGAAGTGGGTATTCCCTAGACGTTATATGCAAAGTATGTTAAGTGTTCTCACTGAAATGGATACTGCAATTTCACCTGCAATTGCAGGGTAAAATCTATATGCAATAGCCCCCTACGTGCTAACGAGGGTAATGAAAGATACTAGAGATATAAAAAAAACTGCTTTTTTAGAACTGAGAGATCTAGGACATACTTTTGCTGAAATTAAAAAGATCTTGAATGTCTCTCCTAGAACTCTTTATTATTGGCAAAACGAACAGGCGGACACTGAGCCTGTTGGTGTACCGCCAGAAGATACCGTTACGAAAAACGAGTTTGAGGATCTTCAAAATCAAGTGGATAACTTGTCAACATATTACCAAAATCTTTGGAAGGACATCACTTGTCCTCGTCAGGAAACACAACCAATGCTAAACGATATCGTAAAACAGGTCAGCATTGATATGCTTACATCTGATACTCGGAAATTGGACAACCTATTGGCGTATAATAGGCAATTGGTATCGAAAATCCTTAAAGCTAAAAAACTCAGGCAGTGTTGAGCTTGTAACCCTAATATAGTAATGGTTTACACGATAAAGTTAAGGTGCAGGCTTCAGCAACCTTCGTCAATCATTTTACGAGCCTGCACCCTAAGATTTTTTGATAAACAAACATTGGGATGGTGCAACAACTCTCCTAAACTACAATCATATTCCTCGCAAAGAGACAACAATACTTTTCTGCAACGTGGCCTTTCTTTTCTATAACTCATTTACCTACCTCTTTTTTTTACAATTTTAGCCTCTTTTTTTATGAACGGCTTTTCAACTTCCAAAAATGAACAGATGGATGAATACTTTATGAATGCTTTTATGAATACTTTGACTCTGTTGATGAATGCTATGAATGCTTTTCGCATGTACAGACAGGTACATGTACATTTGTACTATACTTCGTAGGTGTATATTTTTTTTTAAAAAGTATGTATATACTCGCAAACTATCCAAAGCATTCATCCCTCGAAGAAAAGCATTCATAAAAGCATTCATAAAGCATTCATAGTAGTATTCATAATTCATACTTTGTACCTCTTAAAAAGATATTTTAGCTTACGTTTATTTTTCGGATCACTAAGTAAAAGAACAGTTCCTTTTGTTTTTCTCTTGGTTTTTAGCAATAGCTTTTGTTTGAATATATAGCCCAATTTCGATGCTGCTTTTTTATCATAATCCCATCCAATGTTTCTGCATATATCCTCATATGATATTT
>JAUWGL010000019.1 GCA_030606465.1 Thermoplasmata archaeon
GGATGTCTCTGGTTCTTCAGCTGGGACGTCTTTCTCAGGCTCTGAAGGTTCCTCAGCTGTTTCTTTTTCTGGTTTTTCTGATGGCTTTTCATCAGGTATCTCTGGTTTTTCATCAACCGGGGCCTTTTCTTCAGTTTTCTCTTCTTCTTTTGGTTGCTCACTGGCTTCTTCTGGTTTTTCCTCAGCTTTACTAACTACGGGTTTAGCAGCTTGCTCCTTCCTGCTAGGTTTAAACTCGGTATAACCACAATGGCCACAGCTATAACGATTTTTATGTTCTGCAAGAAACACACCGGATCCACATTTCGGGCAATGTCTCCGTATACGAGTAATCATGTCTCCTTCAACCTTAAAAATCTCAATCTTTTTCATAGTTATTCCTTCTTCCCATCTTCACCTTCAGATTCTTCTTTATTTTTACCCTCTGCAGAACCTTCATCTGGTGTTTTTTCTTCAGCAGGAGATGCTTCTCCGATCTTCTTTTCTTCTTTTTTTGATTCAGATGCTACCTCTTCTTTCGGCTGATCACTGGATTCTTCGGTTTTTTCTTCAGCAGGAGGTGTTTCTTCAGTTTTCTCTCCTTCTTTTTGAGGTTCAGATGTTTCTTCTGGTTTTTCCTCAGGGGCAGTAGGTTTCTCTTCTTTTTTCTTTTCATCAGTTTTCTTTCCTTCTGTAATAATCTTATTTCTTATAAGAAAATGTTTACGTTCTAAATCTTTCGACTGTTTTAAAGAAGTATAAATCTTTGCATACCCTGTTGTCTCTTGAGTACCAAAACCCGAGCGGATAGTATTGATGATCACGTTCTCTTTTTTTGCATTAAGTTTATCAGCAAGTTCATTACGAATGATTTCACGATTTGGAGTACCCTCACCTTCATGTTTAACTGTAAAATGGACTTCTGTTCTATTCAACAAGGGATTATTTCTCTTTGATTCAATCTTTATTTCCATGTTATTCACATCTTATCAAGTATTTCTTTAACCTTTCTTTTATTCTCATGATCTGGTTTGACCACTAAGACCCCCTTATCCGGCAATCCATATATTACAGTTACGTCTCGTGGAGCTAAATAAATGGCTGCAAGAGAAGCTAAATCTTCTTCACCTTCCACCTCAATACGTAAACCACAACTAGGCATGTTATCATAAGCAGATTTTATAATGTCCCATAGCTCGTCAGAAATACACCCAGGAGGATTCTTTACAGTCATACTTTTTTCACCAAAAGCCCTTATCACATTAATCACATCAGATGAACACCTGCCTCTCCGGGTTTTGAAATCAACTACGCATAAAACAGGTTTAATATCATGTTTTAAAATAGTATATGTAACTTGGTCACCTATGGAAACAATATGTTTTTCATCTTGAAGTATCTCTAAAAGTTGTTTTTCATTAACTAGCCGTCCGATTGGCTCCCTTAGAAGGTTCCTTAAATTTTTGGGTAAAACACGCATAAAATCAATCTAAAAATTTTTTACATGACTTTCAAGGCATATTTACCTGGTTTTTTGATATTCATTTTTTGAGCAATCTGAGAACTATCTGGATCACGAATGATAACATAACCACGCCATCTTTTAGATGTAGGAATAGAACAATTGGGACATACATCTTTTTCTGTTAAAAAATGACAGTTTTTACAGGCGTTAACATTTTTCATTTTTTAGCCTTACCTTTCTTCTTTTTCTTTTTTTTCTTCTTTTTTTCTTTCTTTTTTATATCTTTTTCTTCTTCTTCATCTGCATATATCCATCCATGTGCACCAAGAGCAGGCTGCCTCATTGTGAGCCCTATTTTGCTCTCCCGAGCTGAAAACTCATTAAGACTAACAGCAACAACACGTGCTCTAACAGGATCACCAGTTTGAAGTTTCATTTTCTTTTCCTTACCTGTTATCACCTCGTTTTCAGAATCAACTTCAACATAGTCATTCATGATTTGACTCATATGAATCAATGCATCTAACGGGCCGATATGACAGAAAGCCCCAAATTCTACAATCTCACAAACAATTGCATCTAAGACTTCCTGCAACTCTGGTTTGAACACTAATGCATCAAAAGCTACTTTTTGATACATTGCTCCGTCACCATGAATTACTGTACCATCACCTACAGGCTCAATATTGTCAGCTACTACAATAATACCATAATCCTTTTTCATTGAACCCTCGAAAGTCTTCTGAACAATTTTTGTAACAACTTCATCTAAGTCCTCACTAAACTTATCTGGAGATATACGAACCGTATCTTCAAGTCTTACCATACCATACATAATAAACCACTACTTTAAACAATGAATCAGTCGTCTTGGAATATGTTTACTCCTTATATGTTTTTTGAATGATATTTAGCATTATATCTATTTTATAGTTCAAATGCTTTTTCTACTGCCTCTTCAGCAGAACCTGCAATGTAATATTTGGATTCTATGTTTTGCATAAGATGGATGTCTATAATTTTATCAACACATCCACCTGTTCCTTTTATGAGAATAAGAGGTTTACCTGAAATCATGGCATAGGATATCTCATTAAGTGTTCCCCATCTTCCACCAATTGCTATAACTGCATCTCCAGCATTGGCTACTAAAAAATTCCGAACATTACCAATTGTTGTAGGAATCGCAATATCAATATATTCATTTGCTTCATCTTTAGCATAAGGCATAATACCTAAAGTAATACCATTCTCTTCTTTTGCGCCTTTACATGCAGCCTGCATTACACCACCATGTCCACCACATGCAAGAACCGCACCTTTCCTTGCAACAAGTCTACCAACATCCTCAGCCACCTGCAAAGCATAGTCTGATAACTCTGCATCGTCTCCATCGCTTCCACAAACAGAAATTACTTTTTTCATAATAAGCCATCAATAACAAAACAGGTTCTTAATCATTTTTCTTTTATAACTAAAGCCTACATTTGAAATATTAAATCAGGAATTTAAGAAAAACTATTTAATATCAGTAAATGTAGGTGGAGATTTTAGGGCACTATCATTAGGATTGTCAGTTTCAAGATATTTTCCGGATTTCTACAACAATGGAGTGTTATTAACAATTTTATTACTATGGATTATTATCCCACTATTTCTTGCATATATATCGTTTAATAGAAGAGACATTTAACGCTCCCATAAATCTTATAAATACCACTTGCTTACACTACCACTCTCATATCTGGAGAAGTACCATATGGCAAAGAAAAATAATAAAAAGAATCCTGTGCTGATATCATTAATACATGAGCTTAAAAAACAAACATCTGAAAACGATGTACAAATCTGGAAAGACATAGCATTAAGACTTGAAAAATCATCCAGAAGTTGGTCTGAGGTTAATCTTGATAGAATCAGTAAATACATTGGTGATAAAGAAACTGCGCTTATACCGGGAAAGGTGTTATCTGATGGTGATCTCACTAAAAAAGTTACAATTGCTGCTTGGTCTTTTTCAAAGAAATCAAAAGAAAAAATTAAGGAAGCCGGTGGTAAAACCATAACAATAGAGGAACTCATGAAAAACAACCCTGAAGGAAAAAACATTAGGATATTGGGATAAATTATGACAACAAAAATTATTGATGCAGATGGTGCGACATTGGGAAGGTTAAGTACTATTGCTGCTAAACATTTGCTTAATGGGGAAGAGATCGCAGTTGTTAACTCTGAGAAAGCAATAATTTCTGGTAGAAAACCCATGATAAAGAAGCGTTACAAACAGAAAAGAGAGGTTGGTACATATCGTAAGGGTCCATTTTTTCCAAGGACTCCTGAGAGAATTGTTAAGAGAACGATTCGCGGGATGATTCCTTATCAGACGCCTCATGGTCGAGCAGCTTTTAAACGTTTGAGATGCTATATTGGTGTTCCAGAGGAGTTTCAGGGTAAAAAATTTGAGACATTTAAAGAAGCTGAGAAACAACCCGTTGATTTTATAACAATAAGAGAGTTATCTAGATTCTTAGGAGCTGATGTTTAATATGGTGAAAAAAATTGTAAACACCTCAGGTAAAAGAAAAACAGCAGTTGCTAGAGCGTCTGTTAAAAAAGGTAAAGGATTGGTTAGGATTAATAAGAAACCTGTGGAGCTTTATGAACCTGAGATTGCTCGTTGGAAGATACTTGAAGCAGTTAACATAGCGGGTGGTCATACTAATAAGGTTAATATTGATGTTAGTGTTGGTGGTGGTGGTTTTATGAGTCAGGCAAGTGCTGTGAGAACTGCAATTGCAAAAGGACTTGTTGAGTACACAGGTGATCCAAGTTTAAAACTTGCTTTTTTAGATCATGATAGAAGTTTACTTGTAAGTGACTCCCGTAGGAAGGAGCCTAAAAAACCATTGGGTCGTGGCGCCCGTAAGAAAAGGCAGAAATCATATAGGTGATATTGTGATAATTCCTGTAAGATGTTTCACATGTGGAAAGATCATTGGAGATGTTTACGAACAATACAATGTAAGAAAAAAAATCTATGATGAAACAGTTAAAGCCGGTGAAAAACCTAAGGAAACACCGAAGGAGATCTTGGATGATCTTGGAGTTAGTCGTTACTGTTGTAGACGTATGATTCTTACACATGTGGATCTCATTGGAGAAGCAGCACATTTCGAGTAAAACACATTTTTTTTTAATCCATACTTTTATCAATTTTTAATTAATACATGGCGTTCTGTATAGTTTGATGTTGGGCGCGTGGCCTAGTCTGGATATGGCACTGGCCTTCTAAGCCAGTGATCGCGGGTTCGAATCCCGCCGCGTCCGCTAATTCTCTTGAAGGGATTTTAACGAATGAACGGTTTTTTTGCGTTATTCGTTTTTCCCCTATTTTTTGACCATGTTTTCCTCCACCGATTTTTGTGCGTCGGCGTTTAAGGGCACGGCCTAACCATGACCCAGAATTATTGTTGTAAAGACTTGCTAGTTGAATGTATTTCAATGTCTGATCTGTTTTTTTATGTCCCATCCAATCTTTAACTCTGTAGAGGACTGTGTTATCTTTTTTCCATACGATACAGCGAGCTGTGGCACACCAATGACGCATGACATATGACCAAAAACGAGGCCATACAATACAACCATATTTTGTTAAGAGTGTTTTTCTTAGATTTGCCTCATTCCATCTTTTACCATCGTTAGGATTAATTAGTAATGCATCCTCGTTTCTATTCGCAAACCTTGGGCGTATCTTGTCGACATAGTTTTTAAAACATTTATTTGTCTGAGCTGATACTAGAAAAATGATCACAATAATATGGTATATGCTTACAAATGGAGAACCATATCGAGCATCATAAAAATGAATTATTTGAGAGTCCTTTGGACAAAAGGGCAAGGGCACCCCCCGTTTTAGACTAGGCCTTTTGAGCCTCTAAATCTGATTAGGGTGTCCTTCATACCACTTGCCAAATTGTGCCCTCTATTGGAGCATCTAGGAATGTTTGTGGAATATTAGCCCTTGCCGATAAATCTAAATGTGAGGTGGGTAATTAATGTAACGAAGAAAAAAAGAGTTCTAAGGAAAGTGTAAAAATATCATGTTTCTTTGTTTGGTTTTTTCCGAACATTTTCTCAGTCTTTATATACAACTATATTACTAACATATAGTATTAAGGTAGAATAATTATGAAATCAAAAGGATTAACTGCAGTTCTTTTAGCAATACTCCTATTAGGAGCTAGTGTTTTATATCTAAACTCTGATCTTGAAGATGAAGAAAAACCTTCAGGAGAAAGTAAAACATCTGATACAGATGATGATTCAGATATTGTTTTAGGAAACATTTCATCTTTTGATGATGCAGTAAATAGTTTTTCATTTGATTTATTTAAAAAATTTATGGAAGACGCAAGCAACACGGGTAATATTTTTTATTCTCCATATAGTGTTTTTACTGCTCTTGCTATGACATATGAAGGTGCAAAGGGAGAAACAGCAGAGGAAATGGCAAATGTTCTAGGAATTGAGCAGGACAATGAGTCATTTCATAACTATATGAAAAATCTTTATGATTATCTCAACAAAGATGATGCTGATTATAATATCAGCACTGCTAATGCCTTATGGGTTAACCAAGGTTTAGAGCTACTAGAAGAATATATTAAAATTATTCAGGATTTTTATGGAGGAGAATCGACAAATGTTGATTTTTCAAATGCAGCTGAAGCAGCTGAAATAATTAACACATGGGTTGAGGAGCAAACTAATAATTTGATAAAGGATTTAGTTCCTGAGTCTGCTCTTGGACCTCTTACTAGATTGGTTCTTACAAATGCGATTTATTTTAAGGGAACCTGGGAGATCCAGTTTGATGAGGCAAATACTACTGATCGTGCTTTTACACTTTCCTCTGGTGAAGATGTTGATGTATCTACTATGAGTCTTATAGAGACAGAGAACATGTTTAACTATACTGAAACTGATGATCTGCAAATTCTTGAGCTTCCATATACTGGTAATGAAATGTCCATGATGATTATTCTTCCAAAGGGTAATACTGATTTATCAACAGTTGTTGAGTCCATAGATAAAGAATCTTATTATGAGTGGTTAGATTCTATGACTAAAAACGAGGTAAATATTTATCTTCCAAAATTTGAGATAAAAACTCCATTGTATGATTTAAATAATTATTTAATAGATCTTGGAATGGAGAAAGCCTTTGGAGGAGCAGATTTTTCAGGAATTACTACTCAAGCAGATCTATTCATAAGTAAAGTTCTTCATAAAGCATTCATTGAGGTTAATGAGGAAGGAACTGAGGCTGCCGCAGCAACAGCAGTTATAATGTTTGAAACTGCATATCCTGGTGGCAGTGAGCCATCTAGAATAGTATTTGATTGTGATCATCCGTTCTTGTTTTTAATACAACATAAAGAAACCAAAACAATACTATTCATTGGAAGCATGGATGATCCAAGATCCTAAACAAAATTCTTTTTCTTTCTCCTTCCCACCTAGAATATAGTTTATATGGTGCTGGGTGTAAGGTCGTAAGTCTCTTTATCCCTTCGAGAAAAGCATAAATTTTTGACAAATTTTTCGACGGTATTTTCTACAGACTTACTAAAACCTTTCTTTTTTCTTTATAAACCCTTTTTTACCCGTAAAAACTAGGATTTACATTTGAAAAAGGCATATTTAAAGCACATGATAGACATCCGGGTTTTCATGATATGCTAGGGTATATTTTCTCCATGGAACTACACTGAGACGTATTGGGGTTATAGTATTTGTTTGAAATCAAATCAGTCTAACACGCCTAAATATTCCGTATTTTAATCCTTGTTTTTATCGCATAGATTTAAATGTGCTTTTTAGATACATATATTCAGATTATAATTTGATGGAGGTAGGAAAATATGAAAAAAATGATAACTATTGCAATTATATTATTTTTGGTCCTATCTGGACTTGGTGCTGTTGCTATAAATATTGAAACAATAAATAATTTTGAAAAAATAAATAATAGATTTATTGAAATGGATTTTTCATCTATAAATGTGATTGAAAATAATGAAGGAATTATTTTTTCATTTACTAGTGAGGAATTATATTTATTGAATCCGGGTCAACCAATGATTCCGAAAGTTATAAAAAAATTTGAATTACCATTTGGTGTTACAAATATTAATCTTGAATTAATTCCAAAAGAAATTATAGAAATGGAAATTTCAAATGAAATTAAACCCGTGCCATCACCAATGCCTAAATCATCTATTGAAGGATTTAAACCTTATCCTAAAAAAGATAAAACTGTTTATGAAAGTGCAGAGTTGTTTCCAAAAACTTGGTATACTTATAATGTTGGTTGTGGATTGAATAAAAATGGGGATCATGTTACTCATCTTGTGATACATATTTATCCTATAAGATATTCACCTCTTTTGAATAAACTTAGTATTGCAAATAAGGCTGATATTAGTATAAGTTATAATGATCCGGATGTTGATATTTTTCCTGCTACAAGTGAATATGATCTTGTAATTATTGCTCCTTCCGTATTTCAGACTAATATTCAGCCTTTAATTGAGCATAAAAATAGTTATGGCATCATTACAGTATTAAAAACTACTGAAGAGATTTATGATGAATATGATGGTGTTGATAAACCTGAGCAAATTAAGTATTTTATAAAGGATGCTCTTGAAACATGGGATATGAAATATGTATTACTAGTTGGTGGGTTAAAATCAAAAATATATGCACCATCAAGAGATAATAAAAATGTTGGTGAAAAAGGATGGTTGCTACCAGTTAGATTTTCCAATCTAAATTTCGGGGACCCCGGTTATCTTTGTGATTTATACTACGCTGATATTTATAAAACCGGTGGTGAATTTGACGACTGGGATAGTAATGGTAATGGAATATTTGCTGAATGGATTGAGGATGCTTCGGGTCAGATAGAGACACTGGATGTTATTGATCTTTACCCTGATGTTGCCGTTGGTCGTCTTGCATGTCGTAATACTCAAGAAGTTGATGATGTTGTAAATAAAATAATAAAATATGAGACAACGACCTATGGGTCAGATTGGTTTGAAAGTATACTGGTTGTATCAGGTGATGGTTTCCTTGATCAACATGATTTGAACATTATATGGGATACAAATGAAGCTCCTGATGGGGAATATTCTATACATGCTCAAAGTTTTAATCCATCAAATGATGTTGGACCAATTGATACAATAAATATAGTTAAAGACAGTAATGCAGAATCAGAAATTACATTTAATCATGATGATCATCTAAACCCTGCTCTTGCAGATGGTTACCCTGCTCCACCTATAGCAGAGATTGTTTCTGTATCTGAGGGAAATATACTAGGTAACACTGATGTAAGTTTCGCACCTACATCAGGAGCTTATTGTAATGATTTATTCTGGTGGGGTAATGTTAGCTACGTGGGTGGTGTTCTTACAATTCGTGGTAAATCATATGATCCTAAACCCTATGGAAATATTACTAATATTCATGTGTGGATAGAAAATGAAAATGGAGAAATAATATTTTCAGAGTGGAGATATGATGATAAAACATATTATGAGGGTGAATGGTGCACTGGAGATGAAGCTGTTTTAGGTAGAGGTGGAGCTTTATATTATATGCCAGATAATTTTGAAAAAGAAATTGTATGGACATCAAATGGTAAGTACACAAATCAACAAGATGTTATGGATGCATTTAGTAAAGGTTATGGCTTTGCATTTTTCTCAGGTCATGGAAGCCCTGGTTTCTGGGGAGATCATACGCCAGGTATACCTGGTGATAGAGCTAATTCTCAATTAACTGGACTTGTTGTTTCACAACTTAGTGTTCGTCCATTTTTTCCATTCATCTTTTTTGATCAACCATTATATCCAATGGAAGAATTAACAAATAATGAAAAACTTCCAATAACTGTTGTAGGTGGATGCTATAATTCACAATTCTCTGTTTCAATGATTCCAACTGCTCTAGAATATATCTTACTCTTATTAGGAATGCCAAATTATATGCATACTTATGGCACTGTTGTTCCAGAATGTTGGAGCTGGTATATGGTTAAAATGCCTGATACAGGATCAATTGCTACAATTGGAAATACTGGAACAGGATGGGGTTGGGAAGGCGAGTTCTGTACTATAGGTGCCGGTGACGGATGGATATCATCTGAATTCTTCCGACAATACGGTGATAAT
>JAUWGL010000034.1 GCA_030606465.1 Thermoplasmata archaeon
ATTATCAAGACGCAACAAAATATTTTCTCCATCATTTTTTACCACCACTAAGTTATACTTTGACTGCTAAGATATTTAAATGTTTTGTGATAGATTGTCAAAATGACAAAATATCCTCAACACTGTAATTCCTCCTAAACAAAAGATACGAGAGAGTGGAATCAAGAAGTTTCTCGATTCAACTCAAATTCCAAATTTTTATTATATCAAAACAGAGGTTACTCAGATAATATATGATAAAGGCCAAGAATACTACAGATATTATGCTGAACATAATCAATTCTAATATCATAACATGTCAGAGATTCATGGAACCCACCAATTGCACGCTGTGAATCTGGCAAATCAGCAACATTATTAGATGTAAACTGAGTTCTAAGTTGAAACCCAACACCTAATATAGTTGCGTTAAGAATACGTAATGCTGTATCACTATCACCAAAATCAACTGCAAGATGATATGCTGCAATAAGCCCCTCGGAACGTGTAGCAGTCGGAGTAGAACGAGGGGGCGTATAATAACTACCTAACCACTCAGGATACTTAGGTTCTCTGTTAACTCCATCTCGTTGTTTATACATAATGGACTCAGCAATTCTCATACTCTGATTAAGATATAACTGATTAGCTCTATACCTATAAAGCTCATTAAGAGCCATCAACAACCAATGATCATGAGTCAAATCATTAGTTGAAATATCTGCATCTCTAACATTAATAAGACACTGAGCACCTTTCTCAGCTACATCAAGCCATGTTTCATTACCATCTAATGAATATAATCTACAAAGAGCAAGTAAGGCCTCACCAGGATAATACTGCGAAACAAAATCTGAGGTAACCCCTGTAGAATAATAACGTTTACAAATAAACTCCCCAGAATCCTTCTGAGATTGCTTGATATATTTTGTTAAATCCTGCATAATTAACAGATATTTACTGTCATCAGTAACCTTGGCATACTCTGCTAGAGCAATAACAGCAAGAGCATTACCACCTAGCTTAATTGCATCATCATATACAATACAGCTAGCATTATCATACTCCACTGAAAATGATAAAAGATACTCAATTGCCTTTTCAGAAGCAGACAATAGTTGATCATCCTTTACAGTATCATAAAGCTGTAACATAGAATAAATTGTGCCTGCATGTCTGAGCATATTATAACTACTGCTCTCCCAATCATGCGATGCGTTATATTCATAGACAAAACTACCATCTTCATTTGTAACACTAACTAAATAATCACCTGCTATTTTCACAGAATCTAAAAGTTCTTCAGATGAAATATCCTTATTTAGTTCTTCAGATGAAATATCCTCAATTTTTTCTGAATCTGATTGAAATACTAGATATAAACCAGCTAATGACAAAATACAAACAATAAAGATTATAATTATTTCACTAAGCGTCTTTCGCTCCATTGTTTATTCCATAGATAAAATTGTATTTACTTGCTATATATCTTTCTATAAAAAAATATGTAATTAGAAAACAATAAGTTAACGTGTTAAAGAGACAATAATACAATAAACAAACAATACCTAATGTAAAACCTCCTCCTTGGTAAGATCTATTTTTGATATCAAAAACAAATTTTTTTCATATTAAAAACTAAATCAAAATGAATTAAACCTACAAAACCAAGAAAAAATCTTCATCATCTTTTTTCTAATTACCGTAACCCATATATGCTACAATTATTATCTCATTGATGAGTGATACTATTTATGTCTAAAACAAGTTGGACAAAAATAAAAGAAATATTAGATGGAAAAAAAACCGATAAAACTGCTAATCTAAGAGGATGGATACATCGTACTCGTAGCAGTGGAAACATCGTATTCATTGTAATAAGAGATGTCACTGGTATCATGCAGGCTACTGTTAAGAAAGGTAATCTCCCCGATAACGAATTTGAAGATGCAAAAAAAACATTAATAGAATCCTCAGTAGAGCTGAAAGGCCTCGTTAAAAAAGATAAACGTGCGCCAGGTGGATATGAACTTCAAATAACTAATTTCCAGGTTATTCATTTTGCAGAGCCGTTTCCCATTGTAAAAGATCAAAGCCCAGAGTTTCTACTTGACCAGCGACATCTATGGCTTCGTTCACAAAAACTAACCTCAATTTTTAAAATCAGATCCACAGTTGTAGGCACAATCCACAAATTTTTCAGAGAAAACGGTTACTACGAATTTGACGCTCCGGTTCTTCAACCAAATCAATGCGAGGGTGGTTCCACATTGTTTGAAGTAAAATATTATGATAACAAAACATATCTTTCTCAATCCTGGCAGCTTTATGCTGAAGCAGCTGTTTTTGCTCTTGAGAAAATATACAACATGGGACCAACGTTTCGTGCTGAGAAATCAAAAACGTCTAGGCATCTCTCAGAGTTTTGGATGGCTGAGATGGAAGCAGCATGGATGGATCTTCATGATGTTACAAAGGTTGCCAAAGAGGAAATCAGGTTTATACTCAAAGAAGTTCTAAAATATAATAAGCATGATCTAGGAATTTTAGGGCAAGACATCAAAAAATTAGAAAAAATAATGAAATCAGAGTTTCCAACTATAACTTATACAAAAGCTCTTGAGATACTCAAGGAAAAAGAAAATTTAGACGTTGAATGGGGTAAGGATCTTAGAACTATTGAGGAAAATAAGCTTATGGATCATTTTGATACACCTGTGGTTGTTACTAATTACCCAGTTGAGATAATGGCGTTTTACAAACCCAAAGATCCAAAGGATCCAAAAACCGCATTATGTTTTGACATGCTTGCGCCAGGGGGATATGGTGAATTAATCGGTGGTTCTCAAAGAGGTCTTGATATTAAAGATATGACCAAACGACTTGAAGCAATGGGTGAAAACGTTGAAAACTATAAATGGTATTTTGATCTAAGGCGTTTTGGTTCTGTTCCACATTCAGGTTATGGTCTTGGTGTTGAACGTGTTGTTGCATGGATTTGTGGCATCGATAATATTAAAGATGCAATCCCGTTTCCCAGAACTATTTTAAGATTTAGACCATAGGTGAAACATTGGATGAAATCAAATGTACATGTGATTATTTCTGGTAGAGTTCAAGGAGTATGGTTTCGAGCTAATACTAGACAAAAAGCTGAACAACTCGGTGTGACCGGCTGGGTTAGAAACACCCATGATGGATGTGTTGAAGCAATTTTTGAAGGAGAAGAAAACTGTGTTGAAGAGATGCTTGAATGGTGTAATCATGGTCCACCACTTGCAAAGGTTGAAAATGTTGAAATAAAAAAACAGAATCCAACAAATGGTTTTGATGGTTTTTCTATAAAATACTAATATTATTTTTTGTTTGGTTTTTCCCAAACGTTTTCAAACTTTTTATATACTTGTTAACAGCATACTAGTTACTAGTTATTTAGTGATTGTTATGCAAAAATTAGGAATATTAGCAATAGGTGTTAGTTGTTTGATTGTTGCAGCAGGAGCTTTATCAGTACTTTATTCTCAAGAATCGGGAGAAGATGAATCAGTTACTAAAGCTCAAGTTCGTTTTGCAGATGAGTCTAATGCAACTGCTGGAAGTGTTAATACATTAGTCGACTCATTAAATGATTTTTCATTTGAATTCTACAACAAGCTATTGGAAGGAGATGATGGTAATATTTTCTTTTCGCCGTATAGTATATTTGTTGCTCTTTCAATGGCTTATGAAGGTGCAGCTGGAAATACTGCAGATGAAATGCAAAATATCCTAAACATTTTACAAAACGACTCAGTAACACAATCCTCATTCGGCAGAATTTATAATCTTTTAAATCAAAATCAGAATGGTTACACAATTAATACTGCAAATGCTTTCTGGACACATCAAGATTACCAGTTTTTAAATTCGTACTTAAAATTACTTGAAAACTATTACATGGCAGAAGCAAACGTGTTAGATTTCTCCAAAAACGTAGAAGCAGCAGAAATGATTAATACATGGATTGAAGAACAAACAAACGATAAAATAAAAGACATGATCAAATCGGATATGTTATCGGATATTACCAAGCTTGTTTTAACTAATGCTATTTATTTTAAGGGATTATGGGAAAAACAGTTTGACCCTGATGCTACTTATGAAACAGATTTTGAAATAACAAATGACCAAACAGTAAAGATAGATATGATGAGTTATACAGGTGATGATTCCACATTTAATTATACAGAAACAGAAGACTTACAAATTTTAGAATTACAATATCAAGGCAATGATTTATCAATGATTATTCTTCTTCCAAGAGAAAACAATATATCAATTGCTGAATCTGCATTAAATGCTAAAAATCTGACAAACTGGAGAAACGATTTAGAAGAAAATGAAATCATTGTTAAAATTCCAAAGTTCAAATTTAAAACTGAATACACCTTGAATGATGTTTTAAAAAACATGGGAATGAACGATGCATTTAGTCCTGGTGCTGCTGATTTTTCAAAAATGGATAGAACAAGAGATTTATTCATTAGTAAAGTTCTTCATAAAGCATTTATTGAAGTCAACGAAGAAGGAACAGAAGCAGCAGCAGCCACCGCAATTGTTATGGAACTCGGCGTAGCAATGTCAACTGAGTTCAATGCAGATCATCCGTTTCTGTTCTTAATTCAGCATAAAGAAACAGGTACAATATTATTTTTAGGAAAAGTAACGGATCCATCATAAGAATAAATAAAAAAATAAATCATTCTTTTTCTTTCTTTTTCTTCTTTTTTTCTATTTTTTCTTCTTTCTTCTTTTTTTTCTCTTCAGCTGCTTCCTCTTGATGTCTTTTCTCTTTAGCAACTGCTCCCTGTAAAAACCTCATACGTGAGTCCAAAGATCTGATTTTTTCTTCAAAATGTTTCTTTTTAATATTATGCTGTGCTCTCGTAAGTTTACGGGAATCAAGTTTTACCTTTAAATCATCTATTTTCTCTCTTTCTTTTCCAATTTGTTTTTCTTTTACTTCAATTTTTTTCTGTAATCTCTCCAGGAAGCCCATGTTTATTCACCCCATAGTTCTTTTCTATGTGCTTCAAGGGTATTGTTCTCCTCCCCTAAATATTCTGCGAAAGTTTTCACTTTTGCTCCACCTGTTTGATACGGCCTAGGAAAACGCTCTTTATATTTTAAATCCCTGAGCAGGTGATGATCAAGGATAATATCACAATCAAGTTTTTCTATTATTTCAACCAGGTTATCTGATGCGTCCTCCAGGTTTTTTATACTGAACTTCCAACCCAGAAAAATCGTAGGAGGACCATCCATTATCAAAAGATCAGGTTTTTGATCAAGGATATAATCTGTAGCATCCCTTGTTACTGGACCTTGGACATCTGATGCATGTAACATTCTTTTCCTTTGGTCATATATGGTCGTCATGATTACATAACCAAGTCGTACATTTTCAGGTCCATGGAAAAACGGCGGAGAAAAAACAATTTCTGTATCCCCAATTTTATGTTTTGAATTATCACTATAGATTAATTCACAAGAATCTTTTATTATTTCTTTAAAATCTGTTCCTCTTTTTTGCTGAGATTTATTGATATTTCTATTTATATCCTTAGCAAATACTTTTTTTCCCTTGTAGAATGTTTCATCTGGATCATAATGATCATAATGATAATGAGATATCGTAAGTATGTCACATTTTTCAGCGATTTCATGGATTTTTTGTTTTGTTTTAAACAGTGCTTCTAGTTCTTTTTGATGAGGCGGCAGGCTATATCTTTTTGGTCCTAGAGCAGCTGATGGATCGATTAATATTTTACAGTCTTTGGTTTCTACAAGGGTTGCCATTGAGCGTATGCCAAGTGAGTCAGATGCTATTGGTGTTACATTCATGTGTTATCATTTCTGGTAGAACTTTTACTGAGATAAAAATATTGCCTGTTTTAGAGAATATTATAAAAAAATGGTTTTTTTACCTTTTAAAAACAATTTTTTCTTTATACACTATTTTAAAAATACGATGATAAGGAATCATCGCAGAGGTAGTATGCATAAAGGATATGCCAATCTTTAAAACTTCTTCACCAGAAATAATCTTCGTATCATTTGGTGCACCTCTATGAACATACCAGATCTCTGCATCATTTAAACTACGATCCCCTCTCCATTTCAACTCATTTAAAATATCCCGTGGATTTGTCATAGTTCACATCAAATATCTACTATTTTTTAAACTTAAAGCCAAATGTTCATTTGCGTTTCCCTCAATAAATGACTCATGGCCAGGGTAAAGATTTACTACATCGAGTTTCGCTAGACGCTCAATTGATTGTTTTAGAAGATTTGCATCTCCACCAGGTAAATCATATCTACCAAATGATCCATGTGAAAAAACTGTATCACCAGAAATAAGAGATTTGTTATCCTTGCTGTATAAACAAATGCATCCTGATGTATGACCTGGTGTATGAATCACTTTAAAAGTTTCGTCTCCAAGAGTCAAAGTGTCACCCTCTTTTAATTTGACGTCAACAGGCATCTTTGGCATCACTCCACCAAGCATCCTTGCAAAATAGCTTTCTCCTCTTTCAATTTTTTCAGTTGCATTTCTATGAGCCATAACCTGAGCATTGCTATTTGTTATTTCATATATTTTTTTAACTCCGCCACAATGATCAAAATGTTCATGAGTAAGAATTATCTGTTTTAATGTAACTGGATCAATAATCTTTTTTATATCTCTAACAACCTCTTTGTTATATAACCCTGTGCCACAATCAATAACTGTTGGAATCTTTCCTTTAATTATGTAAATATTTGAGTCATAGTCGTGACCATATATACAATGAATTTCCATAATCTAAACAATGCTGAAGGTTTTGATAAATTTGTCGTCTTTGTTAAAAAATTAGTTTCACTTTCGTGGTCTTGTTGGGTTAAACATATAAAACGTCATTTCTCCACTTGAATTGTCATTCTCATTTTGATCATAAATTTTTGTTTCGATATTTTGTTTCATAAAAGCTGGTTCATTCCATGTCCACACATATGGTGCTTCTGCAACTGTTTCTTTTAGTTTTCCATTTACATAAAACTCTGCCTTGCTTACTTTTTTGTCATCAACATTTATCCTAAGAGGACCAAGTAATACTGGTTTGAAAAACGGTATTATCTTCCTATTTTTTATGTAAACGAAACTCTCTAATGTTATATTTTTACGACTGCTAAAGGAAGAATGACTACGAATTATCTCAGACAGATAATTAAAATAATCGGTAAAAAAACAGGAATGAGCTGGATTCACCCACATTCTTTTAGACATTATGCAGCAACTAATATGTTACGAGCAGGTGTGAATATAAGAATTGTACAGGAGATTCTAGGGCATAGTTCAATCAAAACCACTGGACGATATCTGCATACTATAGAACAGGATTTACGACAAGCTGTTCGAAATCCTAATATTGAAGATCCTGTAAATCCAAGCAACCTCAAAATGGCGATACCCTTGGCAAAATCTCTCCTAATGGTGACTGATGGGCCCGCCCAGATTTGAACTGGAGTCTCTAGCTCCCAAAGCTAAAAGGATCGACCAAGCTACCCTACGGGCCCAAATTAATTTCTGGTAACATAACCCATTATTTAACTTATTCGTCAAGAAGTCCATTTTCAAATACATCTGATTTGGTTGTGGTAGTTCACAAAGTTTTATGATATTAATAGATATTACCATGCTTCATGGATTTCAATATCAAAAAACCATT
>JAUWGL010000149.1 GCA_030606465.1 Thermoplasmata archaeon
AAT
Organism: Thermoplasmata archaeon; assembly: GCA_030606465.1. Taxonomy (GTDB): domain Archaea; phylum Thermoplasmatota; class E2; order DHVEG-1; family DHVEG-1; genus JAUWGL01. The sequence goes on from JAUWGL010000149.1 coordinate 4, forward strand.
TGTCTGAAATAATCTTGCATATCGCTTGTTTTTACCATGTAAATCTGATACAAATATACAATCCAATTAAACACCAATATTTCTTTGCTGTGCGGTTCATTGAGCGAGTCTTAATAAATTTTTGGCATATCGGCAGAGGTGATGTGATTTTTTTGGAAAACATGTCGCAAAAGTATCCCAATCATAAACTATTAAAGAATCTCCTAAATACAGGTTAGCAATATTAAATTTAAGAGTTGTTAATAATGTATGAAATACTTGAAAAAAAGGTAATGTCAGAAATAGTAAAATTGATGGAAATAAAAGCACCATTGGTTGCAAAAAAAGCAAAGGCGGGGCAGTTCATAATTCTTAGAATAGATGAACGAGGAGAGCGTATCCCTCTTACTATTGCTGATTATGATCGGAAAAAAGGAACAATTACTGTTATTTTTATGGAGGTAGGTAAAACAACCAAGCAACTAGGAACAATGAACGTTGGGGATAAACTTCTTAATTTTGCTGGGCCTCTTGGTGTTGCTTCTGAAATTGAGAACTATGGAACAGTTGTTTGCATTGGTGGCGGTGTCGGTATAGCACCTCTTTATCCAATAGTTAGAGAACTTAAAAAAGCAGGTAACTATGTTATAAGTATTCTAGGTGCACGTAATGAAAAGCTTTTGATGCTTGAAAAAGAAATAGAAGAATATAGTGATGAGCTACATATTTGTACTGATGACGGATCAAAAGGAACCAAAGGATTTGTAAGTAATGTTTTGCAACAGCTTATTGATGATGGTAAAAAAATAAAGATCGTTTGGGCTATTGGTCCTGTTATTATGATGAAGGTTGTTGCAGATTTAACAAGGAAATACAATCTTAAAACAATAGTTAGTCTTAACCCGATCATGGTTGATGGAACAGGTATGTGCGGCGGTTGCCGTGTTTCAGTGAGTGGTGAAACAAAATTTGCATGTGTCGATGGCCCAGAGTTTGATGGGCATCTAGTTGATTTTAATAATCTTATGCTTCGTAACCGTCGTTTTACTCATGAAGAAGAGGAATCATGTAACCTATATGGGGTGAAACTGTAGATGGCTGTAAGAAAAACAAAGTATGAAATGCCTGAGCAACCTCCGAAAGAGCGAATTAAGAATTTCAAAGAAGTTCCATATGGTTATGATAAAGAAACAGCTATTAAGGAAGCTAAACGTTGCTTACAGTGTAAGAACAAACCATGTATGGAAGGCTGCCCAGTTGAGATTGATATCCCGGGTTTCATAGGATGTATTGCAGAGGGGGATTTTGATAAAGCCGCAGAGATCATTAAATCAAAAAATAGTCTCCCTGCTGTATCTGGACGTGTTTGTCCTTATGAGGGCCAGTGTGAGGGCAAGTGTACTCTTCTGAAAATCGGTGAACCTGTTGGTATTGGAAGACTTGAGCGATTCATCGCTGATTATGAACGTGAAAAAGGTGTGAAACCACCTAAAAAAGTTAAATCTACGGGTAAAAAGGTGGCTGTTGTAGGATCAGGACCAGCGGGTCTTACATGTGCTGGTGATCTTGCAAAAAGGGGTCATGGTGTTACTGTTTTTGAAGCATTACATGCGCCTGGCGGTGTTCTAATGTATGGAATACCTGAGTTCCGTCTGCCTAAAGCAATTGTTAACGCTGAGGTTGATTATATTAAAAAACTAGGTGTTGATGTAAAATATGATGTGATTGTTGGAAAAACAATTACTGTTGAAGAACTACTGGAAGAATATGATGCAGCATTTATTGGTACTGGGGCAGGATTGCCTCGTTGGCTGAGGATTCCTGGTGAAAACCTTGATGGTGTTTATTCTGCAAATGAGTTTTTGACTCGTGTGAACATGATGAAAGCATATAGGTTCCCAGAGTATGATACACCTGTTAAAATCGGAAAAATTGTTGCAACCTTTGGCGCTGGAAACGTTGCAATGGACTGTGCAAGAACATCTCTTAGATTGGGAGCAGAGAAATCATATATCATATATCGCCGGTCTGATGTAGAGATGCCAGCTAGGGATGAGGAGATCGAACATGCTCGTGAAGAAGGAGTAATCTTTAAACTTCTTACCAATCCTGTGAAATTCATTGGTGATGACAAAGGACTTCTTAAAGAAGTAGAATGCATCAAGATGAAACTTGGAGAACCTGATGATTCAGGACGAAGACGTCCTATTCCGATACCTGATTCCGAAGAAACAATCAAGATAGATACAGCTCTTGTTGCCATTGGACAAAGCCCAAATCCACTTATACCACAAACTGTAAAAAATCTTAAAATTGGTAAATGGGGTAATATTGAAACAGATGAAGACGGTAGAACAAATATTCCTAATATTTTTGCAGGTGGCGATATTGCAACTGGTGCAGCGACAGTAATACTTGCGATGGGTGCAGGTAAACGTGCTGCAAGAGCAATAGATAAGTATCTTAAATCAAAAAAGTAAACTATTTTCCTTTTTTCTTAGCTGCTTTAATAAGACCATCAAACAAAGGAGAAGGTTTCATAGGTCTTGATTTAAATTCAGGATGAGCTTGCGTCGCAACAAAATAAGGGTGATCGGGTAGCTCCATGAACTCCATCAATACACCGTCAGGTGAACGACCAGAAAACACTAGACCGCATCTCTCCATTTTTTCAACATATTTTGGGTTAACCTCATAACGATGACGGTGCCGCTCAGAAACCTCATCCGCCCCATACAACTTATGTACTAGTGTACCTTTTTTTAGAACAGCAGGATAAGCACCCAATCTCATTGTTGCACCATAACGAGATTCCTGTACTATATTGACCTGCTCAGGGATAAAATCAATCACTGGGTGAATAGTTTTTTTATCAATCTCTGTAGAATTAGCACCTTTAATCTTACAAACATTCTGAGCATATTCAACAACAGCAAGCTGCATGCCAAGACACAAACCA
>JAUWGL010000066.1 GCA_030606465.1 Thermoplasmata archaeon
TTGACGGCTTTTAATAAAACCAAATTGTACAAGAATTCTAATAAGTTCATGCCCTGATAGTCTTGGAAGTTTTGGCATGGGAGGTTACCTCAAAAAACGAGACAAATGGTTTTGATGTCTTTTTCGTTGGAAACTCTTCTAGATATAATTCTGTTGCTTCCTTTAAATTTTTAATTGCCTCTTCTATGGTTTTTCCTTGTGATATCGTTCCAATTTCAGGACATTCAGCAACATAATACTTTTTTTCTTTATGAACAACGACGCTAAAGATATGATTCATGTTAATACAATAGGTTTTTGCGGTATTTAATTTTTCTTATTGGGCTTCCAGAAAAATTTAAAAAAAATTAATGTGCTGGGTGTAGGCCGTAAGCCTCCTTAAAGGGGGTGTTGAATCTTATGTTGCATAAGGAAGGTTTTGAAAAAGACAGCGATAGCAGAAGGCGGCTCAGAATTCCTCGGTAAACTCGACAGGTTTGATCCTGATATTGTTACGTTGGATGTAATGATGCCAGGATTAACAACACGTGAGATACTTAAAAAACTTCATATGCCCCGAATCATCATACTTCTCTAAAAATCTTTTACAAATATACACTTCAAGCCCTGTCCCCCTCCACCTTTCGTGATTCGCCCCTATCAATCGGGGAGAACTTCTCTTGTGGACTTTAATATTTGTTATTCTTTAGATTTTTTGCTGCCTTAATCCAAGCTGTAGCCATATCCTCAGTTATGCTAATGTGTTCTTTTTTGTTGGCAATCTCTAAATACTCAACGATGTTTTTAAGACCATAATCATCAATTGTTTTTACAAGCTCCTTTGGATTACATGTTGCTAAGTCATCAACAGTTTTTACACCTACTTTTGCTAAAATATTAATATCTACTGGATCCAGGATCTCTATGGAATCTAAACCAAGGGATTTTTCTGTTTCATATGGTTTTTCACTATTTGCCTGATTTGCCTCCATTTTCTCCATGTATTGATTAGTAATGATTTTATTAGCCTCCTCCACAATATTGTTTTCTTTTTTATGAAAAAAAAACGACAGCATTTCATGCATAATATGTGAAGCCTCACTAACAGGTTTCACGTGTCCGGAGCTAGGTGTTTTTGTGTATGAATCCCTTGAGAAAGGTAGAGGCATTTGTGTGTAAGAATGTTTATCTACATATGTAACCGGTTTTTTCTGTAGCGTCATAGATTTTAATGGTACAAAGAATCTGCTAATACGAGTTGGGAGGGGGATTTTTTTGATAGCTGGTTCCTCCTCTCTTTTTCTATCGGGCATAGGTTCTAACATTTTCAATATTCGTGTATGATCAATAGGAATAGTAAGTAGTGTCATCCCAAAAACAACATAATAAATAAGATAGGATGTGGAAATTTCTCTTGTTGCTATAGCACTTCCTAACCCTGCTATCATGATAAATGTAGGAATAAAAGATAAAACAAGATTTTTTCTGTTGTCTTTTATATGAAAATATGCGGCGATCATGACAATAAAAAATGAAACCATCAATAATTGAAGATCATTCATTCCAATCAAATAAAAGGGTGTTAACTCAAAAATAAAACGTGGAGTAAAGGCTGCGTTAAAGAAAAAAATGAAGATAAACTTGATAAAAACAAAGCTAGCGAGAAAAATGAAGAAAGAAAATGGGAAAAACCGTTGCATATTAATGTTGTCTTGATTCTTCATATTGCCATTTCCTCCTGTTTTTTTCTAATAAAGACTGCTGTGACTGTTACTCCAAATGCTATTGCTAATGCATCCAGAGTGTATAAAGAGAATTCTACTGGCGTTGACACCCATGGCAACATTATCATATCAGTGCTTCTAGGCATGCCTTCTACATCGTATTCCACGTGGATTTTTGCGTAGAGTCCACCATGGTCATATGTCAATATAGTTAGTTGTGTCCCCGGCACAGGATAAAATGCGAAAACCACGTGAAGTAAGCATCTATCACTTACAGTATCGGTTTTATCTGAATGTGAATAGCTACACTTGTTTACTATTAGATAATCTTTACCCTCCTTTTCTTCAAATTCCCCCAAAGGTATAACTGAACCTGTATTTTCATATTGTCTAAAAACGAACGACGCCATTACTACATCTCCATTTTTTATAGTTACTGTAGTAGTATAGATATCTCCCCAACTGTTATAATCTGATATAGTTAGATATATCTTTTTTATTCCATCTTCTGTCGCTATTCTTGTCTCGCTGTATTCTGGCGGGACATTAAGTACGCCTACACCTGCACTACCGGCCTGTACATTGTGTGAAAGAATGATGGTTGAAACAAAGGACACCAATACTACTATAAATATGACTCTTTTTATCACTCATCTCCTCCTGTATTTCATTTGGCTGTAGATCATATACCCTATAACTGCTATGATACATACGCCTATTATTATCATAACAAGGGTAGTATCTGCTGGTTTTTCCTCTTGTGGCGGTTTAGGGCCTACGGTGATTTGGGTGGTAAACGTTAGGTTTTCCCCGTTTATTTCTATTTCATAGGTGATAAACGCAATGGTGTTTTCTTGTGTGAAATGTATTTGAGTGATAATAGGTTGCTCCGAGGTGTTTGTTGACTGGATAGCAAAAGACATGTAGTCTATCACAGTATTTTCATGAAATACGTTTAATAAGGTGGCATTTTCACAGGTTATAGTAATGGATGCATTTCCATTTCCCGAGATATAAGTTGTTATGTCTTTAATTTCATCATACTCTGCATCTAGTTTTTCTTCGTATTGAAATACTACATCTGTAGTTGGTGATTCATAGATGGTGTAGTTGCTATGTCCAACAAAGATTTTTATGTTTGGAAAATATTGAACAAGTGTTGTAATAAGAGAGACATCGCCTGTTTGCACGACGTACATGGGAATTGCTTCTACAATACCCTCGATTGTGATTGTACCGGGTGGCCATTGTAGCGTGTTTATTGTGATCTCATTGGTGGTTGTCGAATTTGGGTGTACAATTGCTTCAACACTTGTAGTGTCTATCCTGTTTGCAAACTGTGTATAGGTTAAATTGATGGTAAATGGTATGTTATATGGGTTGATGATTCCGAAGGTATGATCTGGCTTTATTATGGTGCTAGTAAATGGTTCGCAATGAAGGTAGAATTCAGCTGACTGTTGTGCAAACCCTATAACAGGTTCTTCCACGGTTAAACCACTGTTTTTTATTACTGTGTTATCAGCTTTTATTTCCAATGTCCAGTTGTCGTAGTCTATTGCGTCAATATTTGTATTTTTGACTACATCTGATCTGATGCCTATATAGAAGGAGTATGTGTTTCCAGTTTTTTTGCAGTTTGCCTTGTTGATGTATGAATATGTGGTTCCTCCATATTCTGTTACCTCGTTCCAGTTTCCGTTATCGTATTCCCATTCGTAGTATGTGTTTTCATTTCTTTCACCACTAGTTGGAAGTGTGCCCCCCTCATACATTGTGACCGATAGTTTTGATGGCTGTGAATCAATTAATGTGACATTTAGGTAATGCCATAGTCCTGCAACCAAAACAGGGTTTACGGCCCTGATTCGCTGTGTTTCTCCAGGAATATAGAGTGTTGTTTCATCGACTGATGTACACATTCCATTCAAAACAAGTAGGGGGCATAATGAGATAAGTAATAAAATTAACACAGGAATCATAAAGTAAACTTTTTTTGAGATCATTTCATCCCCTCTAGACCAAATCTCCTATCTTTTAACTGTTTATCATGTATAAAACTTTCTTTAAAAAAAACATAAAATGATGATGATTAATAAAAAATTTGTGGATGGTAAATGCAAGCGGTATGAAGAGTAGTCCTACTATGTTGTTTCTAATTTAAGGTGATAGTAAACTAATGAGGTATACTGTCCTGGGAACTGACCGTACGGGATGTCGTCACAGTGGAATACGACATCAGCTGTGCTTCTCTGATATGTATCTACGTCATGTGCCTTATAAGTTGAAGCACCTCCAAATAGGTACAATGGATTGTTCCCATCAAAATTTGCTTCTCCTAAATCACCACCCGCTACCCCAACAGTAGTGTTAGCCATTGTGTTTGAGTCGGGCCCGTCTAATGTTGCGTTAAGGTTTACAGACAGCGAGTAGTTTGCATTTGCCATTGTAACTACTGTGACTGCGCTAGCTGTGGCCTTGGCCGCTGGTGCTCCACTCATACTTGGATTAGCAGCGCTACTTATTTCTGAATAACTATATATCCCATATTCATTATTCACGTAAATGGATTGCCCAGAGCTTGTAGTTACCTCTATTTTGAAATTCCATGATTTTGTGTCATCTGTTGTATTTGATGCGGAACTCCAACTTCCATCACCTGGTGCATGCCTCACTTGCTTCAATGGTGTAAACGTGAACGTTAAATTATAACAACTACTATTATGAACTGTTTCTGTGCCAGATCCCCAGGTTACTTCATCATCAGGCCAGTTCATACTGAAGGAACCAGTACCTGATGTATTGACGTATTGCAGAAACATGTTTAGGTTTCCACCAGAAGTTCCATTGTAAGAGGAGCCTGCATCATCGTTATCGTCGTACCATGCCGTTATATTTACGTAATCAACATCTTCCCAGCTGCTATTTTGTGTAATATTCACACAAAACTTGTACTGATTGTTGACATCTACTTGCGAATTAAGTTTAGAGGTGCTTCCTGAATCCTGGAAATCATACCATGCAATCCAAGGTGCCGGAGCTGTAACTGTCACAGTCAAGAGACTGGTGTTATGCCATGTTTCATTAACATCACCAGGATTAGCGCTTGCTATCTGTGTTATTTCAATGATTGATGTCAAGAAAAAAGCATTTGTTAAAATTGAGAGAAATAACATTATTACAACTAATGATGATATTTTTCTTCTTTTCAGCATCCTTTTCCCTCCTAAGAAAGACTAATATTTTTGAGCGCAAATCCCAAATTATAGGGAATAGAATACAATTCATTACTTATATGTTTTATTGTTATTTTGGTTTTGAATTCTAGAAGGAAGCAAAATGAGAAAAGCCTTGAGGTTATGTTTTTTGAATGATTTTAACGCCAATATGTGCTATGTATTCGCCCCACATCGTACCAAGTGATATACGAACATTGAACTGTACATCCACAGTTTGATTCACGTTGTTCTTTGAAAATATTCATAAAGTATTGAATATATCTACAGCATTTACCTCCGCCTGTATTTAATGTGACTATAAATCATATACCCTATGACTGCTATGATACATACGCCTATTATTATCATAACAAGGGTAGTGTCTGCTGGTTTTTCCCCTTGTGGCGGCTTGGGGCCCACGGTTATCTGGGTGATAAATGTTTGTTTTTCTCCATTTATTTCTATTTCATAGGTGATAAATGCAGTGGTGTTTTCTTGTGTGAAATGTATTTGAGTGATAATGGGTTGTTCTGAGGTGTTTGTTGAATGAACAAGAAATGGCATGTCACTGACAACTTCATCGTTATGTGTCACTTTTAGAAGAGTAGCATTCTGAGGAGTATACACAGTTATGTTTACATCGCCGCTACCACCGATGTATGTGATAAGGTTCTTTATTTCATCATACTCTGCATCTAGTTTTTCTTCGTATTGGAATGTGATATCTGTGGTTGGTGATTCATAGATGGTGTAGTTGCTATGTCCGACTAGGATTGGTATAGTGAATGTTTCTTC
>JAUWGL010000068.1 GCA_030606465.1 Thermoplasmata archaeon
GTTATATACGTTTCAGAAGTTTTACCTGATATTGTCAATAAATTAAGGAAAATGTCTCCATTATGGAATAGATAAGGTGTTTTTTTTTATGGAAAATATTGACTACACTAAAAAAGTAAAGGATCATTTCTTTAATCCAAGGAATGTTGGTGAAATAAAAGATGCAGATGGTGTTGGCACAGTGGGCAACCCTAGCTGTGGAGATATTATGACTATTTATATTAAAGTTAAAGATGAAAAGATAGAAGATATCAAATTTAAAACGTACGGATGCGCTGCCGCTATTGCCAGCACTAGCATTGCAACTGAGATGGTCAAAGGTAAAACACTTGAAGAAGCAGAAAAATTAACAAGAGATGATGTTGCTAATGAACTTGGAGGACTACCTGCTATAAAGATGCATTGTTCTAATCTTGCTTCAGATGCATTACGTGAAGCGATAAAGAATTATAGAAAGAAAAATAAAAAGTGATTTTATGAGCTCATATATCAATATTGATGGTTGGAAGTCAAACATTCGTTTTTCATCTGCTCATATAATACCAGAGTATGAAAAATGTGGACGGTTGCATGGTCATACATATGCTGTTCATGTGGAGATAGGTGGTAAGCCCGATAAAAAGGGCATAATCATGGATTTTTCTTTAGTTAAGGATGTTCTTAGAGAGATTGTAAACGAACTTGACCATAGGGTTTTAATCCCTGAGAAAAGCAGCGTTGTAAAAATTGAAAAAGAAAATGATAGTGTAAAAATAACGTCTCTTGGAAAACATTATGTTTTTCCTTTGAATGATTGTGTTTTTTTACCCATTGAGTCTACATCAGCAGAGAATCTTGCAGGTTACATACTGGAAAAAGTAGTTGAAAAGATTTCTCCGTCGAAACAGATAGAAAGCATAGAAATCGGTGTTGATGAAGGGTATGGTCAGAGTGCAAGGATTTTAAAAACTCTAAAAAAGTAGGGTTAGTTGATTTTTTATGATAAAAAAAGCGGTTTGTCTTATATCTGGTGGTCTTGATTCTTGTGTTACAGCACATCTGGCAAAAAACAAAGGATACGAAATATATGTACTATCATTTAACTATGGACAACGACATAACAAAGAAATAGAATGCTCAAAACAAATTGCGTCAGCGGTAAAAGCAAAAAAACATGTTATCTTTGATATCGATCTGTCCATATTTGGTGGATCATCACTAGTAGATAAATCATCAGATTTACCAAGAAACTTGGATTTGAAAGACATAGGAAAAACTATACCTTCTACTTATGTTCCAGCACGGAACACAGTTTTTTTATCCATTGGTTTAGCATATGCAGAGACTGTCAATGCTGATACAATTTTTATTGGAGCTACTGCAACAGATTACTCTGGTTATCCCGATTGTCGACCTGAATACATTGAAGCATATCAGAAAATGGCAGATCTTGCAACAAAGAGAGGGGTAGAGGGGAAATCTATCAAGATAGTTGCTCCATTGCTTCACCTTTCAAAAGCAGAGATAATTAAAAAAGGGTTAGAGCTTAATGCTCCTTTTGAAAAAACATGGTCTTGTTATCAAGGTGATGAAAAGGCTTGTGGACGTTGTGACTCTTGTCTTTTAAGGCTAAAAGGTTTTAAAGAAGCGGGAGTAAGAGATCCTATACAATATGAATTTATCCCTACATGGACAAGTGATTAAAATTTTTCATCTATTTTTTTCTCTATTCCTTCAGATAAATCTTCATCTTCATTTTTAGGATATGATTTCTGTTTAAAATAATCTTCGACTGGTTGTTTTTTCTGGTTTTTATAATAATCATAGATATCTAAAGATATTGGTATAGATACCAGAATAGCAATTAGTAATATTAGACATATAATACAATCTTCAGGTACATTACCAACAGTGTTACCTCCACCTGTTAAATCATTGAAAAACAGGTTTATTGTTCCAATCCATGGTAGTTCCGATCTTGCTTTTCCAGATATCCATTCTATTTTTATTGGTTCCATGCAAAGATCAGAGCTTCTCTGATCGCAAATATCATTATTGTCTCCTTTTGTTATGAAACCTGAATGAGGAGTAACAGGGGTATTATCGGGACGTTTTGTAGGATGAGTCCATTCCTTAAGACCAAGTTCTGGAATTGTAACAGATTCTTTATCTACTATTCTATAATCTGTGACAGTATATTTGTATATACCCTCCTCTTCATCGAAATTTACTTCCACCCAGCACATTGCTCTATGGATTATCTGATCTCTATTATCCTCACCATATGGGCGATATACGATAACATCTCCGTAATCACCATAGAAAAAATTATCAGTATCTTCTCTTGCTAAGGTACCATGGATCTCACTGCCACGTGCTACTACATCATTTCGATTATTTACCTTTACCAGTAGTACCATGTCACCGGCATCTATTGTGCCATATCTACCAAAAGGCTCGTTAGGATGCATCATACTACCTGATTCAATAGCCACCATAGGAGCACCCCCCCATTGACCGGTGTATGCCCATAAAGCAGATAACAATATTAAAACTAAAAGTAAAGCTATGACAACATCTCGGACTAAAGATATTTTACCTTTTTCACTACGCCAAAAATGTACAAATTTTTCTTTGATATGTAAAGAGGATGCTTCATCACGTCCATAGTTCATTTGATATCACGTTTTTTAATATTGGTTTTTCTTGAAATTATGCTTCTTGTTGCGGCTCCACAAATAGGACAGACCTTTATGCACTCTTCGAATTTTTTACCGCACCCCCGACAACGGTAAATCCATTTAAACCTTTTCTTAATTCCATGTTGACTAATGCTTTCAAATTTTATGTTTAAAACATTAGCTACATTTTGAATGGAATAATCATCAGTTAAAATAACAGGTTCTTTATCTTTTTCCTTACTAAAATCTAATGCAAGAGCCAATATCTCAATATCAGTTGTTGATAGTCTACCTATATCTCCTGTCTTAGTAGAAATATCCTTGATTTCATCAATGGATTCTCTGCTGGGAAGATTTATTTTTAATCCTTTTTCTATTAAAAACTGAAATATTTGATAGTCCTTCCCACCAGGTTTTAATTCATCAGAAACACCCTGTGTAGTAACAACCATAGTATCATCAAAATTAATTGGTTTACCTGATAGAATCGCTGATGTATCAATTATTACTATTTTTGATTTTTTCTTAGAATCCATCTAAGAAGGGGTAAGTAATCTTTTGATATTTTACTTTAACCCGTTAAAGATTCTAGAAATAGATAAAAGAAAAAATTAGATTCTTTGACCCGCTAGTGGATAGTCGTTTATGTTTACTATTTTTTGTTCTCCGCTACTCATGTCTCTAATGGTCATCGAATCCTCTTTCAACTCGTTTAGTCCAACTATGATGGCTTTTTCTGCGTTTATGGAGCTTGCATACTTGAGACTCTTCCCTATTCCTCTTTTCAGAAGATCTACATCTACGGAAATTCCTCGTTCTCTTAACGTTCGAGCTATCTCCAATGCTTTTCCCGTCATATCTTCGTTTACTGGTATGACATAAACGTCTATTTTCGGCGCTGGGAATTGATATTCCTCGGCTTCTAGCGCTAGGATAGTGCGATCAAAACCTATCGCAAATCCTGCGGTTGGGGTTTCTTTCCCTCCAAATAACGAGATGAGTTCGTATGCCCCTCCGCCACATAGTTGTTTTTCTGCTCCAAGAGAGGGTGCGTCTATTTCAAAAACAATTCCTTTATAGTAGTCAAGACCTCTGACTATACTGATCTTTACCTCATAGTTTTTAATATCAAATGAATCTCTTAACAGATTTAATATTTGTTCAAGTTTTGATAACTCATCTAAAGCAGTTTGATCTGATTTTATGTATCCTGAGATTTTTTTGATATCGGTAGTTTGCAGTATTTCTAAAAAACTAGTGGCCTCTTGAGGTTTGATACCAAAATCTTGTAAAGCAGAAAGTACATCCTCAGATAGAGATTTATCTATGAGTGGTACCAAACATTTTTGTTTATCTTTTGGTAAATTTAGAACATTAAACATTGAAGATAAAATATTCAAATTTCCAATGTTGAGTTTAATATTTTTTAATCCAACGTTTTTCAAAAGAGTATATGCCATAGCGATAAGTTCAGCATATGCTTCAGGTGTATCAACACCGATGATTTCACAACCTGCTTGTCTAAACTCTCTATAGCGGCCTTTTTGAGGTCGGTCATATCTGAAACAATTTCCAAAGTAAAACAGTTTTAATGGTTTTGGTTCCATTTGTAGTTTGTCAACATAAAAACGCATAACAGGTGCAGTGAGCTCAGGTCTTAACGCTAAGTCTCTACCTCCTTTATCCATGAAAGAATAAATCTCCTGTATTATTCCCTCTCCTGATTTAGCAGTGAAAAGTTCTAAATTTTCAAACATTGGTGTCTGGATTTCTTTATACCCAAATGATCCAAATGTTGATCTCATACATTCTTCTACGTATTTACGTTTCTGCATTTCTTCGGGAGTGAAATCTCTTGTTCCTCTTGGTTTTTTAAACATGTTTTTTGATTGTATAATACTAATGTTTAATATTGTTTCGACGGTTTTTTGAAAAAATAAATAGAATTTATAAACAAGTAATTGTTTTTGAATTCAGGAATGCTAAATGAATGACAGAATAGCAGAAGAAATCCATGATGAATTAATAAATATAAGAAGTGCATTAGAAGCACTAACAGATACATTGCGTAATAAACAAAAAAAAATGATTCCGTTTATTATCTAAATCATTCTAGTCTATTTTTCTGGATGTTTTCATGTTTTTTGAGAATGCTTTCAATTGTATCTAAATCACCTAATGCTAATATAAAAATATCTTGTTCTAATTCAAAAATTGATTTTTCATCAGATAAGCTCATTATACTGACTGGAGCTAGTTTTTCTGTTTCTAATTCTTGTTGTATCTCTTCTCCATTGGTGATATAACGAAAAGGTTCATTGGTATCTTTTTTTGGCTCAGTGGCATCTTTTTTTACTTCATCATCTTCATTTATATGTTTTGCAAGAACCTTATCTACCAAATCATCTATCGACATATTTACCTTCCTCAGATAGAAGAATAACTTTCACGTTTTTAATAATTTTTATTAAACCTAGTTGCCACTAAAAAACTAAGGTTAACAAGGGTTAAACCCTATATTTGGTCAATATACTTTTTTAATGGAGAATTATAAAAAACCTATTTAACCCAAGTTTAACTTGGTATTTGGTCAATTTACTTTTTGGGAGAGATAAAATCGAAGAAGTTACAGTCCATTCTCTAAGGCACAATTTCGCTACTCACCCATTTGAGAGCGGAGTAGATCTCCGTTACATTCAAGAGTCATTAGGATACAAAAATTCTAAGACTACTAAAATCTATACCCATGTAAGCAACAAAAGACTGAGTAGGATAAAGAATCCTCTGGATTCCCTATGTTTAGAAGAGGTGAAGAATGAGAACAAAAGTAGAATTACCAAAAGTAAGTATATGCAGTAATAATGTCGGATATAAACGAATTATCTGAAATCACTTGGAACCATCCTGAGAAAAGGTGAATCTATGAAAGATTGTACACACCC
>JAUWGL010000078.1 GCA_030606465.1 Thermoplasmata archaeon
TTAGGATTAAGATCACAAGCCTTCATTCTATTTTTCAACAACTCAACATTATGAATACGTTGACTACCAGATGCAATCTCAACACCTTTACATTCTAAATCAAAACCACGAGAGTATTTATCTCCTTCAGGCATAGTATAAAACGGTTTAGCCTCAATAGGGTATCTAGTGATAAAATAGAATTCCTTGCCATCTTTTTTCATAATTTCGCCAAGAAGTTTTTCTTCCTCAGTACCGAGATCCTCTCCCCATTTTATCTCAGAACCATTCTTATTTAGTTTTTTAATTACTTCATCATAGGTTAACCGTGCAAACGGAGGCTTTGGAGCAACAATTTTTTTATCTAAAATCTCCATTTCTTCTTTACATTCACCTGCTCTTTTCCACATATTCTGGACAAGCCCTTCCAAGATTTTCATAACATCTTCTTCGCCGTTGATGAATGCCATCTCCAGATCTACTGCTGTTGACTCATTAAGATGCCGGCGGGTGTTATGCTCTTCTGCTCTAAAATACCAGGCAATCTCATAAACCCGGTCTAAACCAGTTGCCATTAGCATCTGTTTATGCAACTGAGGAGATTGAGCAAGAAATGCAGTTTTTTCAAAATATTTCAGCTTAAAAACATCAGTACCACCCTCAGAGGAACTAGCAGTAATATTAGGAGTATGAACCTCTATAAAATCCTGAGATCTAAGATACTCATGCACTGCAGCAATAACCTTATTTCTTATCTTAAAAACTGCTTGAATCTCAGGTTTACGCAGATCAATAAAACGATTATCCAAACGAGTGTCAAGCTCAGATTCAACTTTATCAACAACACCCAAAGGCAGAGGCGTCTCCGAGATGGATAAAATCTCAATGTTTTCTGGTATAACCTCATAACCATTCCTCGCTTTATCGCTTTTTTTACACAGGCCCATAACAGATATAACTGATTCACGAGAAATAGTAACTAGTTTTTCAAAAAGCTCAGGGTTCTTCTTTTTAAAACATGTAACCTGAAGTGTTCCTTTTCTATCACGAAGAATAATAAAGGCTATAGAACCAATATTACGGATATCTTCAACCCAACCAGCAACAGTTATAGTTTTATCATGTTCTTTCTTAGAAACATCTTTCGAATAATGACTTTTATATAACTCCATAGATCCACCCATATTATTACAATGAATTTAGTCTTTTTGACACAAAAAGTAAAACATCATCAAGCATTTTATCATTATCCCAAGACTTTACAATATTATATACACTTTTTTTATCAATATCTCTTAGTTTTTCCACCCATGTTTCAATATTTGGAATAGCACGAATAACATTATCAACAATAGTTATATCAGCGGTTTTAGCAGTCCTTGAAAGAGGATTAAGATCAATAGCGATAACTGTTTTACCCATCTTTTTTAAAGCCTGACAACGATCACCATCCTCAAGAGGAACTAATATAACATCAGCAGAAAAAATACCATTATTGTCACAAATACCTCTATCATGATCCAAACCAGGAATCCTAGCATCAGCTTTTAAACCATATATCTCTTCAGCACCAGCTTTTTCTAGCTCTTTTACAAGCTTCTTAACACGATCAGTAGTCCTATGAAAAAGATTAACCTCAATTTTAGCAGGAATACACTTTGCGAGATTAATACATTCATCTGGAGCAAGAGCAACGACATTACCATTAACCGAAATAACTGGGTTTTTAGCATTTAACAAGGCAGCAGCAGCGACTCTTTCTGCTTCATTAGCAATAGCTATAGTTTTTTCACCAAATAGATAATCAAAAGCCTCACCACGCCCATGAGCAAATAAACCTGTCTCATGAACTAAGCCTTTTTTCATTGCATGTAATAATTTTTCTCGTGTTTTAAGTGAAAAATAACGAGGATGACTCTTTGGAATTTTTATCATAATTCAAAACAAACAATGACATTATAATTTAAAAAGTTCATCCTTTAAAGGAATATAAAGAAAAAATAGTATGGAGGATAATTACTTATCCGTACATACTGGGTTGTGGTGCTTGACTCGCTGAAACCATTGGTTTCGCCTGTTTATGGAATTTCTGAAGCTGCTTTTCTATACGCTCTGATTCTTCATAAAGAGGTGTAACATTTATTTCAATACCCATAATAAGACCCATAACATTTATAGCTGCAGCTGCAGCTCTAGCATCGGGATAATTAGGATGTGCCTCAGCAAGAATTGAGATAACATCGAAATTAGCCTGTTTACCTAGATTAAGTAAAACACCTGAAACTCCTGCTATAATACCATTTTTAAACTGTGCAATATCCTTAGACGTCAACATAGCCCTAGCAGACTCAGTAGATCCTATAGCATATGCATCAACAACTTTTTCTCCTTTGTCTTCCTTACCTTCGACAACCATTCCTTCAGGAGAAATTAGAAATTTACATTTCTTTGTAGTAGCCCAGCTCATAATGGCATCAGAAATAGCATTGATAAGGTTGGGTTTTGGTTTAAACTCAGAGACAAATATAACGATTTTTTTTTCATTGCCCTGATTCCCTGCATAGATACGAACCGGTGAAAGCGGCTCTGCAGTATGAACCACAGAAAGCGCAGGAAACTGTGAAGATCTTACACAGCCTATTTGTTTCAAATTCAAAGCATCTATTAAATAATTAGCAGCAATAGTACTAACCAAACCTATAGACGGAAAACCCGCTATAACAGTTGCACCAGTAAGATCAACATCTTCAAAATCAACTATTTCAACATCATCCTGCAATATTGCATCACCATCCTACAACTATCCTTAATACATGTTCTAGCATTTAAAATTAATTGGTCCAAAAAAAACACCTTTTTTAGCGGGTGTAGAAATACCATAGAGTGGGTGCACGTTTCATCAGCTGACTGCCCATTTGCATCCTCAACCCCGTTAACCCTTCAAGCATCGGCAGTTCACGGTAAGGCTGCTCACTTCCGTGCCTAACCCGATTTCCGCAATCAAGATGTACACATGACCCTCCAGTCACATGTAGTCATCACCTCCGATCCCAAAGGACAAGGTCTCATAGTCAACAGATGGATCAACAAATGCTCGTTACATCGCCTCATGGCTTCAACCCCAGCATAAAGACGATTTCTGGTAACAGGGAACGTCTACCTCCCCGGTCTATTCTACACCTATCGCCAAGCATTAATTGTTTTAAAGTGATCTCCGCATAATCAAACTCAAATTTCTGATAAGTTGAATAAAAATAATTGTTAAAGCAATTCCAAGAAATGCTACATCACGAGTAATAAAAAGCCATGTATCACCGCCGTTTCTACCATAATCAATACTATCCTTCACAAGTAAATAAATAAACACTCCCACAACGAACATTAGAACTACATTTAAATAAAAAGACCATTTGTACCAGGTTTTCTTACTTGTCTGACGGATGATATTCTCAACCATAAATAACAAACTCCTTATAAACAATGCATAGCAGAATAGCTATTTGAACATTATGCCTAAAAACATGATTAAAAAAAATCATCAAGTTTTGTCGTTTTCACTTTATCACTCATAAACAAGGAATCAATAGATTTCTCAACAAGTTTAATCCTTTGACGAGCATAAGGCGGAATATTATATCTCTCCGCGACATCCTTGGAGATTTCTAAATATTTTTTAACAGATTTCTCATGGACCGTAAGAGTTAGCTTCCCACCACATTTAGAACAAACCCCTTGGAGAGGAGGTCTTCGATAAGAAATATTACAACTAGGGCAACGAACCGACTGTTTACTAAACGCCCTCATATTACCAATAATATCAGGCAGAAAATGCCGTTCTATAACCTTATACGCTACATCAGCTTCATCAACTGCACGAATCTTAGCAGCAAGATTAAGCTGAGCGTTCATCTTATCCATCATAGTTTTCAAAGATTTATAAGTCGACATCTTCGGACCTTCAGAAATATCAACGGTATCATGGGTGAAACCAAACTGTTCATATTGTAACTCAGTTCCAAGTCTCGAAGCTACTAAACCCATCGAAGATTCCAATTCCTTCGAATGCTCATGACGCAAAGTAGCCTCATAAAAACCAAGCGGGTACCCGGCAAGAGTATCAACATTATGCGCCTCTTTATCCACCTCCGATGGATCAATACGAGTAGTAAGAATCAAAGGCAAATCCATCTTACCCCCACGTTTATCAGGGATATAAGAATAGGAAAAATTCAATAACGCGTCCATGAGAAGCATAAGACCATCCTCGTCACCATCGGCATTTCGACGTTTCGATGCATGATAAAATGGATGCGCAAAACATACCTGAGCATTAGTAAAACCAATGATTCTAGCAAGAGAACCCGCAGATGTATGAGGAGCCAAACCCACGACAAGATGACCTGTTAAATCCTCAATTTTTTTTATCTTATAGAAACGCTCCATTTTATAGAATTTGACTAAAAGATCATCAATGAATTTAGTAACCTGTGTAAAGTATTCTGCACATGAATGAGAGATTATTACATCTTGAACTTTCAGTTCACATATCTGCTCCTCGTTTTCTAGATTATTTCCAAGATAATCTTTTGTATATCCAAGTTCCTTTAGTATTTCTATAGAGACACCAATTTCTCGTGGTTTGAAATGCGTTAGCGGTGCATCAGTCATATCAAAACGGATCGTACCATCTTTAAAGACATATACACCATGTTTTGCTCTGAGTATTCCCTTTTCTAAGGCTTCTGGTGTTTTATTCTTAGATATCGTACCAATGACTCCCTTGATTGTCTCAGGCAGAGTTCTCTCTTTTATGTTTTTCTGTGCAAGTTTAAGCTCATTTGCAAGATTTATCTCTTGAGTCTCAATTCTGCCCTTGCCAACCGTGGTATGCCCCCCACATGTACAAAAAAGCCTATGTGTCTTCTTTTTACACCTTGGACATATTCTTACACCAGCTTCAACCTCTATTTTTCCAACATCTGCAGCGTTTCTTATTAAACGTTGATTTCCACCATAGTTACCAATTGGGAACAAAACATGTGGTGGTGGTCTCATTTTCCTTTCAGCAGCTTTTTCAGGACGACCCATACGTGTCCCAATACGAAACGGAGCTCTTGCCCTAACATTTATACCAGCAAGATTTGAAACTAAAG
>JAUWGL010000161.1 GCA_030606465.1 Thermoplasmata archaeon
ATCCATAAACAAGTTAAGTGTTTCAAGATCATCAGGAATTTCTTTTACACGTAGGTTGGTTTGTTTAAGTGTGTTGCAACACATATCACAGAGTGTTACAACTCTGTTTTCACCAGCATCTTCCACATGTATCAAACTTCTAAGTGGTGCAAGATGATGCATGAGATCATCATCGGTAAGAGATGCAACTACTCCACAGCAGTTCCAGTCTTCCATTTCTACCATTTCATGACCCAGAGCGTCCATTATTGCAAATGCGGATTTCTCAAGGTTTTTTGCTGATGTTTTAAGTGTACATCCGGGATAGTACAATAGCTTCATGGTATTACCCTACTATATTTACATATCTTTTTTAGTATTCTTTCATATATATTTTAGTATATCTCAACCTATATTTTTTCTAAATAAACTAACAAATGCTAACTGAGGAATAGTTTCTTTTTCTTTTTTAGAAATTTTTACAATTTTTGTTCGATCAATTTTTTTCCTAAGAATTATTTGACGCAATGCTTCCATAATCTTTGTAATA
Source organism: Thermoplasmata archaeon (assembly GCA_030606465.1). Taxonomy (GTDB): domain Archaea; phylum Thermoplasmatota; class E2; order DHVEG-1; family DHVEG-1; genus JAUWGL01. The sequence goes on from JAUWGL010000161.1 coordinate 530, forward strand.
TTCAAATCACGAGGACATCTTTCTGCACAAGTATAACATGATGCACACATCCAAATCGTATTGGAATTCAATACTTCTTTACGATCCAATATAACATATCTAATTACTTCATCAGGACCTAAATCCATATCATCAATAAATGGACATCCTGCTGAACAAGTTCCGCATTGATAACATGCAAAAAGATTTTCCCCGCAGAGTTCTTCCACCTCTGCTACAAGCTCCCCCTCTTTAAACTTGATAGCATCAATTTCTTTGTTCCCCTTCAACTTTTTTTTCAGGTAAACACCCCCTTCAAAAGAGCCATCAGCATTACATCAATTTGATTGCTTTTGTACCCTTTTTGATCTATCGCACCAGATGGACAAGCAGCAGCACAAGCACCACAGCCCTTACACAACGCCTTGTTCACAACCGCAACAGAACGTTCGGGGTTATCAAAACGAGGACAGATTTCAATAGCAGAATAGGTACATACAGACTCACATGTTCTGCAACCACTACAAATATCCTCATCAACCTCCGCTACAGCACCTTCCCCATTCATTGTTTCTTGCATAATAGGAATAGCAGCCCGAGAAGCAGCACCCTCTGCCTGTGCAATTGAATCAACCAAATTTTTTGGATAATGAGCTGCACCACACAAATAAATACCGTCAGTAGCAAAATCCAATGGACGAATCTTTGCATGGGCCTCCATGAAGAAGCCACCAGCATCAGCAGAAATTTTAAGTACATTCTCCAAAAATTTAGTCGAAACTTCCCCCTCAATGTTAATTGTAAGAACCACAAGATCAGCAGAAATTTCCAGTTCTTCATTTAAAATGTCATCAAATACTTTTACTGTAACAGAACCATCCTCGGGATTATCTTTGTCAAGAACAACCTTTGGTTTTTTATCACCAGCATAGCGAACAGTTGTAACATGATACTTTTTCAAAACATCAGAATAATACTCTTCTTCTTCTTTACCAAAAACTCTCATATCCCTATATAATATATAGACCTTGGAATCTGGGAATTTCTGACTAACAAGTTTCGCATTCTTAACTGATACACCACAGCCAACACGGCAACAATAAGGACGTTTTTCATCCATTGCACCAGCACAATTAATAAAAACAACATTTTTTGGTTTCTTCTTAAAAGAATTATTTTTAATCTTTATTTCAAGCTCTGTTTGAGACAAAATATTATTATTTTTCTGATACTGATATTCACCTTCAAGATCAATTTCCTTAAAACCAGTTGCTATAATAATTGTCCCAAACTCTATTTTTTTCTTCTTACCATTTAGTTTAACAATTCCTTCATAGTTTCCAATAAAACCATCAACACCAACTAGCTCAGCATCAGCCATAACATTGATTAATTTGTTTTTTGTAACCTCTTTAATTAGAGGATTAATAATATCCTCCGTTCTTGTATCAGACGGAAACATTGAATGAAGCTCTCTAAGTCTCCCACCAAGTTTTGAATTTTTTTCAAGAAGAATAGATTTAACACCCATATCAGCAAGTGCAAGAGCAGCTTTCATCCCCGAAATACCACCACCAATAACAAGCGTTTTTGGAATAATTGAAAACTCTTCTTCAGTAAGTGGTTCAAGCAAGCCTACTTTTGCCACAGCAGCTTCAACCAGGCCTGTTGCTTTTTTAGTTGCTGCATCCCAATCATCAGAATGAACCCAAGAGCACTGATTACGTATATTAGCCATTTCAAAAAGATACTTATTCAAACCCGCCTCCATGAGTGTATCTTGAAATAGTCCACCATGAGTACACGGTGAACAAGCAGCTACAACAATCCTATTTAATTTCTTTTCTTTGATGGTCTCTCTAATTTTTTTACCACTATCCTCGGA
>JAUWGL010000037.1 GCA_030606465.1 Thermoplasmata archaeon
TTTTAGCTATCCTATAAACCGTTCGTTCTTCCTTATCCATCTCTTTTACTATCCATCGTATTTTCTTCTGATTTAACTTCTTCATGTATACTAAATCAGTTACTTTATTTTCCAGAAGAAAGTAATTTCGGGAATATACAAGAACTCTTTTTCTGAAATAAAACTAAAGTGCTTATTGCCATTATAAGCACTTTTGAGGTGATAATGAATGAAAAAACTATATGGAGGTATAGACATCCACAAGGATAAACTTGCAGGATGTATAATGGATAAGGATGGAAATATTACCAGAGAACATATATTTCCGTCTTCTAAAAAGGCAGTTGAACGATTCCCCCGTGAAATATCTAGCTCAGATATTACCATCGCGATAGAAGCATGTGGCATGTGGAGAGGAGTCTACAAGGTTTTAACAGAACTTGGTTACAATGTTAAACTGGCGAATCCAAAAAAACCCACGATATTGCTTGTAAGAAAAAGACCGGCGAGGTAACCCCTTAAACGTAAACTAGGCTTTGAGCCTCCGTGTCTGATTAGGGGCGGGCCCTTTAACCACTTGCCAAATTGTGCCACAATTTGAGCACCTAAGAATGTTTGTGGATTGAGCCCTTGCCGATGGAAATATAAACGAGATGAATATTAATGTAACGAAAAGAAGAAGAGTTCTAAGGAATGTTTACTTTACAAAACCAAAACCACTAAAAACACATCTACAATTTCAAATAATTGATGGTATAACATGTACATTATAGGCGGAACTACATCAGAAAAAGTAGCTAAAGATTTATGTAAAGAGTTGCAAGTATCTTTAGTAAAAATGATATCAAAGCGTTTTCCAGATGATGAATTATACATACGGATTTTAGATGATATATCCAAAGAACACGTAGTAATCATCCAAACTACATATCCAGATCAAAAAATTATAGAACTATTTCTACTGCAGGAGGCAGTAAGAGAAGCCGGAGCTAAAAAAATAACAGTAGTTATACCATATTTTGGATATGCTCGGCAGGATAAAAAATTTAAAGATGGTGAACCTGTAAGTGCAAAAACAATGGCAAAACTCATCAGTTTAAATGCAGATAAAGTAATTACAGTGGATCCACATAAGGAATATATACTTGATTTTTTCACCATTCCTGCTTTTAGTTGTTCTGCTGTTCCAGAGATTGCTAAATATCTTAATAAGAAAAAAAACATTGATATGGTTCTAGCACCGGACAAAGGGGCACTGGAGAGAGCAAAACAAGCATCTACAATAATAGGTTGTGATTTTGATTACATGGAAAAAACACGTATTGATGGAACAACAGTTAAGATAAAACCAAAAAACCTCAATGTTCGTAATAAAAATGTTGCAATAATTGATGATATTATATCTACAGGTGGTACAATGGCTAAGTCTATTAAGGAGCTAAAAAAACATGGTGCTAAAAGGGTTTTAGTGGCCTGTACACATGGTTTGTTTGCAGGTGAAGCAATAAAAAAACTTAAGTCAGCGGGATGTGACGAGATCATATCAACTGATACAATCCGAAGTGATTTCAGCAAAGTAAAAATCGCGCCATGTATTAGTAAGTTAATATGATATTACAATGTTAGATAAATTATTTATAAGATTATAGATTTACGGGTGTGTTTATCCGTTAGGTGAAATTAATGCGAAAAAGAGCACAGAGAAGAAGTAAACCTATCATAGACGAATCAAGACATGTTTCAATGAGAGCTATAACAACAAAAGAGGAAAAATCATCTAGGTTTGGTGTTAAAAAAAACTGGTGGATAGCTGTATCATTATTAGGTATTTTTTTGCTTATTTTATTTTTCAACTCATATTATAATGCTACTACTGAGATTTCAGTTAATCCTGAAGGTGAAGGTTTTGATAAATTTTATTTATCTGGTCCCGACCCCTATTATAATATGAGGCTTGTAGAAAAGACTCATGAGACCGGTCGTTATCCTTATTACTCCGAGGAGGATCCGCTTCTTAATTATCCTCTAGGACGGTCTGGTGCTCGTGCTCCATTGTTTAATATGATGGCGTTAGGTTTCAGTAGAGTTTTAACTCCGTTTATGGATGAGATCGATGCTATTGGGTATTCTATGCAGTTTATTCCTGCTCTTTTTGGTGCTTTACTTATTTTCCCTGTTTATTTTATTGGGAAAGAACTTTTTAACAGAAAAGCAGGGCTTATTGGAGCATTGTTTGTTGCTTTGATTCCTATTCATCTTGGTTCAGGTCACGGTTCTGCGTATTCATTGTTTGACCATGATTCGTTCAACCTCCTCCTGTTTTTTATGACATTTCTATTTTTGATTAAAAGCCTTAAAGAGAAGGATCCAACTAAATCATTGTTATATGCTATTCTCGGCGGTGTGCCTCTTGCTGCTTTGTCTATGACTTGGGTTAAGTCTCAGTATCTCTATGTGGTTATTGCGATTTATGCATTTGTACAGATGTTTATTGATATTTTCAAAAATAAAATTGATTTTTCTGTGTTTAAAACTACTTCAGTTGTTCTGTTTACAGGGTATCTGATTTCTTTACCTGTCCTTATGGCAGGTTGGGGTGGTTTCTCTCCGGATATAAACTTGTTTTTATGTTTAGGAGTTACAATTTTTGGTTTAATATATTACATATTTGGTAAGACGAAGATTCCATGGACTTTATCGATTCCTGCTGTTTTTTGTGTTGGGATAACCGGGCTTGTTGTCCTTCATCCTTCTGTTCTTCAAATGCTTTCTGTTCATATTACTTTTTTAGGTCCTCTTAGTGGTATTTCTGAGATAGTGTATGGCTCTGGGATTTATGGTGGCAAGGTGTCTATGACTATTGCTGAGGCTAATACTTATCAGATTAGTCATTCTGTTATGTCTTTTGGTCCTACTATGTATTGGCTTGGATGGACCGGCTTCCTATTTCTTATATTTTATTTTTATAAAAACAAGAATCCTCCTGGAAGAGATTATCTTTTCATAATTGTCTTATTTCTGGTAAGTATTTGGCTTACTACTATTGCTGGTCGTTTCATCAATGATATGGTTCCAGTTATTGCTATGCTTGCTGGTTGGATTGTTTGGATGCTTCTGGAATGGATTGATTACCGACAAATGATAAGGAATATACGTAGTGCTGGTGGTGGTTTTCATGGTATTAGACGAGGTGTTAAATTCATTCATGTTTTCGGTATTCTTTTTGTTGCGTTTTTAGTGTTGTTGCCTAATGCTTTTATCGCGTTTGATGCAGCAATACCTGTTAATGCTCCTACGCAGGATGGTGAAAGTGATTTAAAAACAGATATGTTTGGTGAGGAGCATGCTGGAGCTTTTGGACTGGGAATCGGCAAAGAAAGATATTGGGCTGATGCTTTCAAATGGTTAAGTGAACAGGATCAAGATATTAAAAATCCTGCTGATCGTCCTGCGTTTATTTCATGGTGGGACTACGGGTTTTATGAGGTTGCTATGGGTGAGCATCCAACAGTTGCTGATAATTTCCAGGATGGTATACCCCCTGCGGGTAATTTTCATACTGCTACCAGTGAAAAAGAAGCTGTTGCTGTTTTAATAGTGAGATTATTAGAGGGAGATGTTAAAAATAATGATAATAAAATCTCGAACGGAGTTAAATCTGTACTAATGGAACATTTAAAGGGTGGTAACAATACTGATAATGCTAGTAAAATAATAAGTTGGATTGAAGATCCAACAAATTCACCATCATATAAACAACCGATTGATCCACAATATCATAAATATATCAGTGAGGAGATTAACACGCTACACCTTACTGTGGGAGCTGAATGGCGTGAGAATGCAGCATATCATGATATCGTTAATTTTCTGATCAATGAAACACATGGTTTTTCTGATGAAGAAATAACCTGGCTTTATCATGATATCCAGGAGGCTACTGGCTGGAGTATTCGGTATTATGGTGTTGAAGGTTATGACAAGCAGATTTTTAACATATTTGCATTTCTGTCAGATAAAAGCCTGCTTATGGTTGGTGCACCACAGGATGATTTCGCAATGGTAAAGTATATTGGTTATTGGGTAGATGATCCTAGCGATCCTGACAGTCCAAAAACACCTATGGAATGGCCTGCTCAGGAGATTTATGATATGTCAGATGATAGAAAAAGACATGTTGTGGTTGAAGATCAATCCCAGGGTTTTCAGGATCTGTATTTTGATACAATGTTTTATAAGACATATTTCGGTCCAAAAGATCCAGAGAAATTCAAAGTGCAAATACCCTGCACGGGTATGAAACATTTCTATGCAGAATACATGTCAGATCTTTCTAAACCTTTTTCTCAGTATTATTCTGGTATAGGTGCGGTTGTGATAGCTAAATATTATGAGGGTGCAGTTATCAACGGAACATTATTGTTTAATAATTCAGGAACAATGGAACCTTTGGATGCTCAAGTGGTTATTACGAAGGATGTTGCATATACTAGTGAAACTTCTTATTTTATTGATCATGATGAGATGAATACAACTAATGGGAATTTTGATCTTATAGCTGGAGCCGGGGCAGTACTTCAGATTCGGCGTTATCCTGAGTTAGATAGCGGTATCCCTTGGTTTGGTGGAAAATCTTTTGTTATGAAAGAAATAGATTTGAATATTTCTGATCCTGATGCAATGCGGAAAACCGATAACTGGCAGAGGAATCTTGGGAATATAACCATTGACCCTGCGAATATTAGTGGATATGTCTTTGATAATATGGACAACAATGGTACTTATAATGTCTCTGTTGACAAACCTTTGTCAAATGTTACTGTGATATTACAAGGAATTAGCAAAATGGAACTAACATATGACGCGGCGGGTAATGCGCAGCTTGTCCCTGTGGAGAGAGATATTACGATGATTAAAACAAATACAACCAATGAAATGGGATATTATAGTGTCTCTGGTTTGAAACCTGGTTATTACATAATTGAAACTAGGATGGATGGTATTCCTATTGACCGGAGTCTTATACCATTATCTGCAGGTGACATCAGTGTTAATATTTCAAGGCCGAAACCTGCCACAGTTGAGGGTATAGTTTACTATGATCAAAATCAAAATAATGAATATGACTCCGGAGAAGAAGAAGGAGATGCCAATGTCTCGATTTACTATCGAGAAGAAAATCCTCCGGGTAGTGGTAATTATGAAGGAATGCTAGTGGATAGCACTACAACAAGCAGCAATGGTTCTTACAAGTTTGAATCATTGATCCCAGGTAGGATCAAAGGACTTGATATCAATGAGTATGTCATTCAAGTTTTAAAACTTCCAATGTATCAGTCTGAAGTAATAATCTCACCAGAGGAAAACATGACCACCTCATTGAATATTTCAGTGGCTTTAGCTCCTGTGAATGTTTTTGGTTTAACTAAAAACAGCAAAGGTCAGGCAGTAGGCGGTGTTATCATTGAATTTGAAAAGGACGAATCTGTTGGAGAAGATAACACGGCGGTAACTAAAATTGCTGAGCCATCTAATGAAACAACTGGCTATTATCAGATTGATTTAACACCCGGTGAATATAATGTTACTGCAGAACTGGTGAAAGGAGATACTATAATATACTCATACACTGGCAAGTTAAATGTATCAAAAGGCCAGGGCAGTAAATCTTATGATATTAATTTAGTGAGAGAATCTGTTAACATAAGTGGTCAAACCAAAGAAAGAGCCTCAGGTGAAGATATTGATGGTGTGACTATAAATTATGAGCCTGATGGATCTGTTATAAATAATACAGCGAAAATACCAGACACCTCTATCTCTGATGAAAATGGTTACTATACTGTTGAACTGGCTCTAGGGTCATATAATATAACTGCGAGTAAATATGATGATGCTGGAACACTTGTTTATCTTTCTGAAAGCAAATTAACAGTTAACCGTAGTGATGATGGTACAACTAAGAATATTTTCGTTGATAAAAAATCAGTTACAGTTAGCGGTACTACAACATATAACAATATACCAAAAGAAAATATTACTATATACTTTGTAAATGTAACTAACACTGAAACATTTGCTGCAGCAAGATCAGACGAAACCGGTTCTTATACTATGGAACTTACGCCTGGTTCCTATAATGTCTCGGCGTTTAGTGATCAGTTTAATATTAGTGGTGTGAACTATGTCTATGTTAATACTACTGAAACCAATTATATTGAAGTGACAGAGGGCCAGATACTGACTGGCGCCCCTCCATTTAACGTTGAACTCGAGATGAAAGATGTAGAAACATTTTAAATCGTTAATTGGTTAAGAACAACCCTGATTGGTTTTTCTAACCAAATTTTATTTAATCATGTTTCAAATATGTTTTCTTATGCTTAGCTATGAGGAAGGAAAAAAAGCAGTTATATATGCTAGAGAAATTATTGAAAAAAAAGTAAAAAATGATAAAACACATCCTTCTGATATCCAGGGTGTTTTCGATGAGAAACAAGGAGCTTTTGTTACTATTCATACCCACCCAGAGCATGATTTACGTGGATGTATAGGTATACCTCTTCCAGTTATGCCATTAAAAGAGGCGATAGCTGAAGGTGCAAGATCAGCTACTAGAGATCCCAGGTTTCGTCCACTGGGAGAAAATGAGCTTAATAATATAATTATTGAGGTTACTATTTTGACAAAACCCGAGGTTATCGATGTGAATCAACCGCAGGAGTATCTTGCAAATATTGAGATCGGTCGAGATGGACTTATTGTTGAACAAGGCATGTTTAAGGGTTTGCTATTACCACAGGTACCAGTTGAGCAGGGATGGGATAAGGAAGAGTTTTTATCACATACTTGTATGAAGGCTGGTCTTATGCCTGATGCCTGGTTTGATAATAGTACAAAAATCTTTAGGTTTAGCGGGCAGATATTCACTGAAACCTCTCCTGGTGGGGGGATAAAGGAGAAAAAAATTGATGGATCTGAGTGTTGAAGGTAAAGCCTATATTAATGGTACTTTTGAGAATTGTTGCATTGGTATTGATGATGGTAAAATAGTTGCTGTTAAAAAAATTTTGAAAGCTGATGAACATTTTGATTTCGGAAATAGAATTATTCTTCCAGCTGGTATTGATCTTCATGTTCATTTCCGTGATCCAGGTATGACACATAAGGAGGATTTTTCTACAGGGTCATTGGCTGCGGTTTTTGGTGGTATTAGTTGTGTTTTTGATATGCCTAATACAGTTCCACAAACGACAACGTTACAAACTCTATCAGATAAGATTATAACTGCAGGTAAAAAATCGTATGTAGATTTTGGTGTTTATGCAGGTATTACAGATAGTAATATCAAAAACATTGAAGGTTTGTCTAAACAATGCTCTGGCTT
>JAUWGL010000138.1 GCA_030606465.1 Thermoplasmata archaeon
ACTATATTGACCTGCTCAGGGATAAAATCAATCACTGGGTGAATAGTTTTTTTATCAATCTCTGTAGAATTAGCACCTTTAATCTTACAAACATTCTGAGCATATTCAACAACAGCAAGCTGCATGCCAAGACACAAACCAAGATAAGGAATTCCATGCTCACGTGCATAACGAATTGTATCAATCTTCCCATCTACGCCCGAAAGACCAAAACCACCCGGCACAATAATGCCATCCAGTTCATCAAGCGTAGAAAGCTTACTCGGATTTTCCTCAAAAACCTTCGAATCAATCCATCTAATATCAGGATTAAGATTGTTATTCCAAGCAGCATGCTTCACAGCTTCAATAACAGAAATATAAGAATCAGAAAGCTGAGAAGTACCAATATCAAAATATTTACCAACAATACCAATAGTAACAGTATTTTTCAATCTTCCAATTTTTTTAATAAACTTATCCCATGCTTCCATCTCATTACGATCTTTCCTCAGGTTTAACTTACGAAGAATCTTTTTACAAAAATCCTGTTTCTCAAAGATAAGAGACACAGCATAGACATTATCAACATCCTCATTTGATAGCACATCATCCCCATGGACATTACAAAACATCGCGATTTTTTCTCTTCTCACATTATCAAGAGGTTTTTCTGATCGTGTAATAATAAAATCAGGCTGTATACCAATTTCCCGCAACAGTTTTACAGAATGCTGCGTAGGCTTTGTCTTTGCTTCACCCACTGTGTCAAGCACTGGAACATAGGTAACATGTAGGTATAGTACTCTATCTCCTTCAAGTTTCATCTGACGCACTGCTTCAAGAAACAGTACATTTTCATAGTCACCAACAGTCCCACCAATTTCAACAAGTACAAAATCAAAACCATTTTCTTCAGCAGGTCTTCTTATCCGTTTTTTAATTTCATTAGTCACATGCGGAATCGGTTGCACAGTCTTACCGAGGTATTTCCCTTTTCTTTCTTTTTCAATAACAGCACCATATACTTGTCCTGTGGTAATATTATGATATTTAGGTATGTTAATATCAAGAAATCGCTCATAATGACCAAGATCCTGATCGATCTCACCACCATCTTCAGTGACCCATACCTCCCCATGTTCAGTTGGCCGTAGCGTCCCAGCATCACAGTTCATATATGGATCTATTTTCATCGCTGTAACCTTGTAACCATGAAGTTGAAGAATCTTCCCAATGGATGCGGTAGTTATTCCTTTCCCTAAACCAGAAATAACCCCGCCAGTTATAATGATATAATTAACCATCCCTATCAACCGGCAAGAAGAATAGAATTTTGGATTTAAATTGTTTTGCCTTATTTAAAATATTAAAAACAAAAAATACTAATACGAATATTAATATAAAAATAATTAAAGCCTGAACTACTACGCAATCTTATTACAATCAAAAATCTCTATTGTAATAGTTGCATTACTACCGGTTTTTTGTATTAAAGCTGCATTACTATTATTTTTTGATAGTCAAAGTTATTTCTATTGACGACACGTTGGAATTTCTTCCCTCTTCATTTGTTATGCTCTCTGTATCAATAATTATTCCTTTGATTTTCGCATCTGTAACAAATCTGTTTTTTGTTATTTCTGCGGCGTCTACTGCTCTACTTATAGCTCTACCACGGGCTTTTATTATTACTTCGTCTGACCCGCCATTGAACTGTGTTACTATCGCTAGCACATAACTCATCGGTGGTTTGTTTCCAACATATATTATGTTCTCATCAGGATTTATTTTCTTTTCTGGCATAAATTTTCCTCCCTGTTATTTACTGTCTTTTATACTCTCCTATCAACATCCTTTTAATTTATAAAACTTTCGATGAAGACATTTTACCTTGTTTTAGAGAGTTTATGCGTCTTCTTAATAACATCATCTGGATTTTTTCCTAGCACCCTAATCATCGGTTCCTTCCCAACACTTCCCGTATCATATATTATATCCGGAACAAATCCAACCTGTCTTATTACATGACTCGTTCCCCATTCCATCGTTGATTTAACATTCCCCGGTTCATGCATCCTATCAAATGAACCAATCTTAAAACCCAGTTTTTTACATTTCTCAATAGTATCCTTAGAATATCTAATATTCATAGCACACCTCATACTCGAATCAAAACTCATAGCTGCAAGAACAACTGAAGCAACATGCTTCGAAGAACCAAAACCCAAAAAACCACATCTCATTGGCTCATCCTTTGCTTTCACAATTCTACCGTTTATTGCACAAACATCTTCCAAATTTTTGGCATTTGGCAATGCATAACCAATATTCATACCAACCTCTGGGACAAAATCCTTAGGTAAAAACGAAAGTAATTTACCAACAGATGTTTTCAAATCAACCCAAACATTATAACACTCATCATTAGAAAAAGAAGGTATAGCATCTACAAAAATATCTGAAAAATAATTTAGAACATCTGACCCTTTACCTGGTCTATAACCTTCATTGATCATATTCCAAAGAACATGTTTCGATTTTTTAACAGAACCAACAGGTGTTTCCTCCAATGCAAGATAACCAGTAATCAAAGCAGATAAAGTACATCCAGAACCATGAGCCATTTTATTTGGAATTCTAGGCAAAGAAAAAACCGAGAAACATTTACCATCATAAAACACATCCTGAACATCTTTTCCTTCAAGATGACCTCCTTTAATTAGAATATATTTAGATCCTGCCTTATAGAGTTCTTCACATGCTGTTTTAACATCATCAAGATTACAAATTTTTTTACCAGTCAAAATACTGGCTTCATACGTATTCGGAGTTAAAACAAATGCAATTGGTAATATTTCTCTTTTAACTGCCTCTACAACGTTTTTACTAGATAAAGAATCATTGCTTGTTGCAACCATAACTGGATCAACAACTACTTGTAAATCATGTTGCCTAATTTTTTTAGCAACACTTTTCACGATCTCCTCATCATATAGCATCCCTGTTTTTACAGCATCAGGTTTCACATCTTCAAGGAGTACATCTATTTGACTTTCTATTATTTCAACAGGGATTTTATATATCGCTTTTACTCCTTGCGTGTTCTGTGCAGTTATACATGTTATAGCTGTTGTCCCATGAAGACCAAGCGCATTAAATGTTTTAAGATCTGCTTGAATACCTGCGCCACCAGAAGAATCTGATCCAGCTATACTCATAGCAATT
>JAUWGL010000047.1 GCA_030606465.1 Thermoplasmata archaeon
CAAAGATGAATATTAAGAAGAAGAGTAATAAATCTGATAAGAAATCTAATAGTCAGATTAGGAAGAAGCCTAACAAGAATAAAGGCAAAATAAAATCTTCAAAAAAAATAAAGTAAAAAACAAAAGGGAAACTCGAATGGAAAAAAAGTGTTTTTAAAAGATTCAAATAAAAAAAATTGGCATAATTTCAAATGTAATAGATGACAAAGATAAAAGTTTGATTGGATCTGAAATAAAAGATGATAAATTCAACGAGGTTTTGGACTTATTGGAGAATTTACTTGAGGAGGGTGAAAACCGATTAATATTCATACCTGAAAGTTATCAAAACGCTATTAAAATAATTGAAAAATTAGAATTTAAAGATCGGCTTTTCCCTGAACTTGCTGTTCTTCTTGAAGGTAAAACTGTTCCTGATGAAGAAATTTACAATACATTTTTCAAAGATGATAAAAAAATCAAGGATAAAATAAAAAATTTATGTTCTTTTAAAGAGATACTTGAGAAAAACCTGAAAACTTTAAAGAAACGACGTATGCTCCTAGAAAAAACATTTAAAGAATTAAATCAGAAAAAAAATCTTAGAAAACACTGATAACGAATTTTTCTTCAAAAACATAAAAGATCAACATCGCAAGCTTGAGATCATAGATGAAAACATCAAAATATACAAAGACATACTAAAAAGAATTAAAGTTACTTCTTTTGGTTTTTTAGGAAAACATAAATAAAAACCATAACGCTGAGGCTGCAGAATAAAAAAAAGACTCTTCAAAACTTGATCCCTATTTTTCCATACCAATTTTTTACCTGTTGATAATATTAGTAAAACATCTCTTTTTTACATTTTGCTATTGAAAACGAAACTTATAAAAACTCTTATTCCATTTTAATACTGCACTACTGACGGCTATAACTATGAGACTAAGTTATAGTTGGTAGGAGAGATAGAAATGGGATGCAATGAAAATAAAATAAAGAATTTATTAGTAATATGTCTTATAACAGCAATATTAACAACAGCTGTTTCACCGATTGTTTTAGGCGGAGCTCATGATGATACAGTTGTAGTAACCTTTGACCCAACTGGGGATATAGCTTTAGAAGTTTGGCCTGCTACTGCGACTTTCGGTTCAGTTACATTCAGCACCTCGGATAACGGACCAACTGAAGGAGCGGGTGATACTGATTATACACTTTATAATAATGGCACTTTGGCAGCTGATATATATATTTTTAGTAACACCACAACAGATGGCGGTGAAATGACTCTCGATAATGCTGGTGCTCCTAGTGCTGATGAGTATTCACTTGATGCTACAGGATCCAATGCACAACAAATCACTAATACCAATGCTTCTTGGTCAGCAAATTTAGCTGCAAGTGGAACCATTACTTTTGGAATTGATCTAGATCTTGGATCTGGAACCCAAGACTGGGGTGCGCAGACTACTACAATAAACGTTACTGGAGTAATACACACATAAAGATATTAAAAATAAAAAAAGAAATAAACCTTATTTCTTTTTATCTTATTTTTCTCTTTTTTTATCATGAGATAATTTTTAGTTTATAATACTTTAGTTACTGTTTTAGTAAATTAAATAATAAAAGAGTATGGAGCTGGAATATTATAAAAAAACTGTTTAGAAAAGATTAAAAACATCTAACCCTTTTATATTTTAATGAGGATGTTGGATGTGAAAAGATTAAAAATAATTTTTCTGCTTTTTTTCTTGGTAGCAGGAAATATCTTACTTTTTACATCTCCAGCAGTCAAGGCTGATGTAAAAGCATCACCAGCAGAATTAGTTATTACGATGCCAGATGGCTATCCAGATGATAAAATACAATATAAAATCAAGATAACAAATCCTTATTCAGCACAAATGAATGTAAAATCAAAAATAATTAATCCATTTGATTTGACAACAAATTTTACAAATGTACCTGACTTATCATGGATTACTATTTCTCCTGAAAATCTACGTGTTCCTCCTAATAGCTATGGAGAACTAGAAGTAACGATAATAATACCTGAAGATGAAAAAAACAAACAATACAATAAAAGTTGGGAGGCTTGGGCCTACTTGGCTCCTAAGGTTGATGGTTCAGCGACTAATGTAGCAATCCAAACACAGCTTGCAATAAGACTTTATATTCATACTCCATCAGGTACGATGACATCGAAAACGATATCGACTCCCCCAAATTTTTACATATTGATAGGCATTATTATAGGCTCATTAGTAATACTTATGATTTCTTCTTATCTTAGAAAGAAAAAGAACATCAAATATAATCAGGCAGCCATGTTTTATGTTAAAAAGAAAGGAAATAAAGATCGTAAGGATAAAAAGATCTGATTTCTTTAAATTCTTGTTTTTGTTTTAGTATTTTTTTTCATTATGTAATGTTATGTTTCTCTCCTTTGGCGAATCATATGTGACTCATATGTGAATCATATATGATCCATATTTGATAATAAAATATTTAAACAAATGACTCATATATGAATCACTCATGGGTAAAAGTCAGAGATTTCCTGTTGCTTTTCCTCCCATTGTTCGGGATATAATTAAACAACAAGTGGGGGTAATAGGCAGCTCTGAATCTGAAGTCGTCAAAAACATAGTTCTCATCTATCTAACTGAGAGAAACCTCTTAAAAATAGGTGGTACTGGAAAGAAGAGAACGGGGGGGCGGAATGGGTAAAAGTCAGAGATTTCCTGTTGCTTTTCCTCCCATTGTTCGGGACGTAATTAAACAACAAGTGGGAACACTAGGAAGCTCTGAATCTGAAGTCGTCAAAAACATAGTTCTCATCTATCTAACTGAGAGAAACCTCTTAAAAATCGGCGAAAAGAGGAAAAGGGAGGGGAGGCGATGAACAGGAGACTAAATACCCAATTATTAACCCTCCTGACAATTGTATTATTTCTATTAACTTTGTCTTCATCAATAGTAAAATCTGTACCACCTGTTCATCAGGAAACATTGATAGTTGATATAACTGGGAATGGAGATTTCACGAGCATTAAAGAGGCAATCAGTAATGCTGGTGCAAATGCCATCATCGAAATAAAAGAAGGTACCTATAAAGAAAACAATTTCGAGATAAATAAAAAATTAACAATAATCGGAGACGGCCAAACAAGTACTATAATTGATTGCGAGGGCAACAATGGTTTCATATTTAATAGTCCATATGTGAATATAGAAAATCTTAAATTGATAAACACTGGAGAATATGCCATATCTGTTGAATTTGATAGTATCTGGTGTAATATTACTCGGTGCACCATAGAAATTCCCATGCATAAAACTGGCATAAAAATAAAAGCTTCATCTACTGTTGTTTCTGATTGTAACGTTATAGGAACCACCTCAACTGGTATTGGCGTGGAAATAAGAAAAACCAGTAATGTAATCAATAATTGCAATATTCACGGGTTAAATATCGGTGTTTTAGCGTTCGTAGATGCTTACAATAATGAGATTATAAGTTGCAATATATTTGATAATACAAATGGCGTTGAAATTCGTATCAATTCACGTGATAATATCGTAACCACATGTAACATCTATGCCAACGAATTGGGGGTTTATTTCTGGCAAAATGCTAATTATAATTCTGTTTATCTCAACAACTTTTGGAGAAATGATGTTGCAGCATCTGATAAATCCAACAACACCTGGGATGATGGATCATTTGGCAACTACTGGGATCAATATACTGGTTTAGATGTAAATAATGATGGAATCGGTGATACACCATATGTAATATCTGAAAACAACGAAGATAGATATCCCTTAACAGATATGTTGTTACCTGAAGAAATAACAGCGCCTTCTAACGTGAAACACATCTCCAGCAGTTCAAATAATATAGCTTCATTTACCTGGGACCCCTCAGTTTATAATAAAGGAGTTGAAGGCTATTATGTTAAGATAGATAACAACCCTGAAACATTTATTGGTGATACAACAAGTTGGACATCTACTGATGCTATTTCAAATGGAGTTCACACCTTTTATGTAAAAGCAAAAGGAAATGATGATGCTTTAAGCAGTTATGCATCAATTACATTCTTGATTGATACTACATTCATAGATAACGATAATGATGGATGGAGTGATGAAGAAGAGCAGATATATGGTACAGATCCAAATAATCCAGAAAACTATCCATTAGATACAGATAACGATCGTATACCTGATTCTGTTGATACAGATGATGATAATGATGGCTATAATGATGATATGGAAACATCCTATGCCACAAGTACAACTGACTCTAATATTTACCCAACTGACACAGATGGTGACGGCATACCAGATGAAGATTCGCCAGATGGAAAATACACAGGAGATGTAGATGATGATGGTGACTACCTGAAAGATACAATTGAAAATAGACTTGGTTCTAACCCATTGGATAAATCAGATACAAAGAAAATCTACATCATAGGTGAACCATACTTCCTTGTAGATACCTCTCAAAATGGGGTTTACAATATACTATATGATGTTAATGATGATACAATAACTGCTGTGGAAAAGTATAATGGAAACTATCTTATTGACAAAGATGGGGATAACTCCTGGGATTACATCTACATTGTTGCAGATAATTCTTTAGAAGAATATAAAACGAAAATAACAACTCCATTACTAACAATACAAACAATATTAATTATTTTGATTTTAGTCATTATATCAGTTATTATATTATATTACTTTAGAGATAAAATCAGGAATTATAAGCCCTTTAGAAAAACCAAAAAAACTGTTAGAAAACCATCCCATGAAAAACCATTGAGAATCATTGCTAGCGACAGAGAAACCATAGACATGACCAGTCAAACAAAAAACCTGTTAGAAAGCATACAACAAGATGTAACAGCGTATATGAAGAAACTAAATCAAATTGAGGATCAGATCTCTACAACAATAAAAACAGAGGATAAAGAATCATTAAAAACTTTACAGGGAAAAATTGATAAATCAAAAAAGGTTGATAATATCAAAGAAACAAAAATAGATAACATTTCACATAAAAAAGAGGATGCAAAGACAAAGGAGTATTTATCAGAGAATGTTGAAGAAAAAGTGGATGAGCTCCTTTCAAAACTTGATAAAAAAAAGTAAAAAAAGTAAAAAAAGATTATATGTTTGACAAAAACTGTGGAGGGATATGACTTATGAAAAAAACATTAGTTTTAGCAGTATTGTTAATACTAACTATGTTTTTTTCCAGTTTATCCATGGCCTTAATATATGTCAGCCCAGCTGAACTATCAATTACTATGAAGGATGGATTCATACATGGTAATACTTCAAAAAAAATTACGATAAAAAACACAGGGAATGATAGTTTTAATGCTACATGGTACATTGGACATCCTGATGAAACTTTAAGGAGACCTAATAAGACATGTATGCCCGATCTCTCGTGGATTAGTGTGGAACCAAAATGGCAAATAATCCCAGCTGATGACAGCGCAGATTTTTACATATATCTGGATATACCTGAAAACAAAGATTTC
Source organism: Thermoplasmata archaeon (assembly GCA_030606465.1). Taxonomy (GTDB): domain Archaea; phylum Thermoplasmatota; class E2; order DHVEG-1; family DHVEG-1; genus JAUWGL01. The sequence goes on from JAUWGL010000047.1 coordinate 5,550, forward strand.
GTTAATAGACACTGGGAGACATGGATTACTTTTAAAGCTGGTGCTCAAGAACACCCTGGGGGCTTTTTTAACTTTGAACATGCTATACGAGTTTACATAGATACCCCTGAGAAAATAGAAAAAAATAATGATCAAAAAGATGGTGTTTCAGCTGTTTCAGCAGATGACCAAATCAATATCCAAATTACCAACATCGAATTAGTAGGAGTCATAATGATAATTCTAGTAATTATCAGCTTAATTATTTTTAAAAAGAAAAAATCATAACTCTTACATCAGAAAAGAGTCATTACTTTTCTTAGATTTTATCAAATATTTTTCTTATTTCAGCTTTAAAACTCTCAATATCTTTTTCATTTGAAATAACTATATCTGATGATGCAATAACCTCAGCAAGACCCCAGCCAATCTCTCTGCGATCTCGTTCTTTAACTTTCTCAATGTCTTTGCTATCATCCTGTCTACTGCGAATCATTGCTCGCTCATGTCTTGTTTTATCAGATACCTCAATAGCAATAACAATGAATTCTTCTCCAAGTTCTTTCTTAAAAATATCTATCTCTTCAACATTACGAATTCCGTCTATAACAAGAAAATCTACATCATCCATCGATTTAATCTTTTCAACAGTTCTTTCTGCCCATACATGCATCCCATGTTTTTCACGCATTTTATTAGCTACAAATCCAACGTTTTTATCACTTAGCTCCAACCCACGTTTTTTTACTTCTTCCCAGACCATATCTCCCATTCTAACTATTGGGATCTTTTTTTCTCGTGCGATTTGTACTGCTTCGGTTTTCCCAGAGAAAGGCATACCTGTAAAAGCGATTATTTTCATATGTTTACCTTTTTTTTAGTGCAGGAGGAGCGATTCGAACGCTCGAAGACCTACGTCACAGGGTTTCTCAGTGTTCAAAGTGTGTTACTTGAAACACACCTAAGCCCTGCCCCTTTGACCACTCGGGTACCCCTGCAAATATAGAAACCACTAATATACCATCTACTCAAAAATCTTTTTGAAGAAAAAACCATAATTTATTTTTAATCATTTATTCTTGTTTAAGGAGTTTTATTCCTCCATATTTTGCATAACAATCAGAGCAAAACTGTCGAGCAATTAGTGAATGGAGATGCTGATCTACTCCTTCTTCTAGATGAAAAGTTGTTCCTACAAATATCTGATTGTTACAGTTTGTACAAACCTTGGTGGTTTTTGCTATTTTTTTTACAAGGTGTGTTTTAATACCTTTTT